>NZ_JBFODQ010000026.1:0-42369 GCF_040908355.1 Aeromonas sp. R2-2
GGTCTGACACAGCAGTACATCGCGCAGGGAACTTACACGGATGGTACCACGTTTGATGTCACCGACCAGGTAGCCTGGAGCAGCTCTTCGCCCACGGTTGCTCTTATCGATGCCAGCGGGATGGCAACTGCCCTCACCAAAGGCAACACCAACGTAACCGCCATGCTAAATGGCCTGCGTGCCAGTGCCGAGCTAAATGTCACCGATGCTGTATTGGCTGGACTCATCGTCACTCCGCTGAGTGAGACTATCCCAATTGGTCTGACACAGCAGTACATCGCGCAGGGAACTTACACGGATGGTACCACGTTTGATGTCACTGATCAGGTTGCCTGGAGCAGCAGTTCGCCCGCGGTTGCCCGCATCGACACCCGTGGGGTGGCAACAGCCCTCACCCTGGGCCGCACCAACGTCACCGCCATGCTAAATGGCCTGCGTGCCAGTGCCGAGCTAAATGTCACCGGTGCGGTGCTGACCGGACTCACCGTGACTCCGCTAAATGGGGTCATCCCAAGAGGTCTGACTCTGCAGTACAACGCTAAAGGGAGTTACTCGGATGGCAGCACGTTTGATGTCACTGACCAGGTAGCCTGGAGCAGCAGTGACCGCACTGTTATCAACATCGACGCTAGCGGCATTGCCACAGGCGCAGAGCGGGGAAATGCATCGATAACTGCGCGCTTGGAGAGCATCATGGCAACACAAGCTGTGACCGTTACAATTCCCGGGCGTGTTGTGGTTTGGGGAAATACTGACTTTGGCGGTGATACTACCGGTATAGACGTAACAGACATTCTATATGTAGTCGGCAACAATGGTGCCATTGCCGGCCTCAAACAGGATGGCACCGTGGTGACGTGGGGGGATAGTTCTTCAGGTGGCGACAGCTCATCCGTTACTGACAAGCTCACAGGGGTGAAGACTATTTACTCAACTAGTTCAGCTTTTGCCGCCCTCAAAGAGGATGGCACCGTGGTGACGTGGGGGGATAGTGATTCAGGTGGCGACAGCTCATCCGTTACTGACAAGCTCACAGGGGTGAAGAGCATTTTCTCAACTATTTTTGGAGCCTTTGCCGCCCTCAAACCGGATGGCTCCGTGGTGACGTGGGGGCGGAGTAATTATGGTGGCGACAGCTCATCCGTTACAGACAAGCTCACAAGTGTGACTGCCATTTACTCATCTATTGGAGCTTTTACCGCCCTCAAAGAGGATGGCTCCGTGGTGACGTGGGGGGATAGTCGTTATGGTGGCGACAGCTCATCCGTTACAGACAAGCTCACAAGTGTGACTGCCATTTACTCATCTATTGGAGCTTTTGCCGCCCTCAAACAGGATGGCACCGTGGTGACGTGGGGGGGTAGTGATTCAGGTGGCGACAGCTCATCCGTTACAGACAAGCTCACAAGTGTGACTGCCATTTACTCAAATGGGCTAGCCTTTGCCGCCCTCAAACAGGGTGGCGCCGTGGTGACGTGGGGGCGGAGTAATTATGGTGGCGACAGCTCATCCGTTACAGACAAGCTCACAAGTGTGACGACTATTTACTCAAATGATAACGCCTTTGCAGCCTTAAAACAGGATGGCACCGTGGTAACGTGGGGGCGGAGTTATTCAGGTGGCGACAGCTCATCCGTTACAGACAAGCTCACAGGGGTGACCGCCATTTACTCAACTACTGGAGCTTTTGCCGCCCTCACACAGGATGGCTCCGTGGTGACGTGGGGGAGTAGTGATTCAGGTGGCGACAGCTCATCCGTTACTGACAAGCTCACAGGGGTGAAGACTATTTACTCATCTGCTGGAGCTTTTGCCGCCCTCAAACAGGATGGCACCGTGGTGACGTGGGGGGATAGTGATTCAGGTGGCGACAGCTCATCCGTTACAGACCAGCTTAAAGAGGTGCAGACGATAACTGCCACTAATTTAGTATTCGCCGCATTACTTGCTCCATAAGTGTGATGATTTTGATTAAATTGGGTAGCACGAGCCAAGGTTGAAACCTTGGCTCGTCTATTTTCTAAACCTTCGTTGTGAATAGTAGCGGGCATGGTCAGAAGTAAGCGCCCAGCGAAGAGCCTGTTGACAGTCGTAGCAGGTTATTCAGTAGGTAGAACAACACGCCATGGCTGCAGTTGCTTCTCAAGGCATAGGCGAATGCCTTGGCCAACTCTGAGTGACGCGAGAGGGAGGACATCCTATCCAGTAATCAGGTCTCCAGCTTATTAGACGTCAATTACTTTGGCCGACACGCGACAACTACCCTGCCACTGAGGGGGAATGGCTGTTCAACTTCACCGGAATACGCAGGTATCACCGTCGCTTGCTGGCAGAGACGGCGATGTATCGGTTCAAGCAGCTAATGATGGGCAAAATCAGTCTGCGAATATACAACGGTCAGGTAGGGGAAGTGATGGCGTATGTGAGTGCGATAAACAAACTGAACAGGCTTGGTCTGCCAGTCAGAAAGCCCCGAGTGTAACGGTCATCTGGGGCAGGGGGCATGACTTGTTGGCTGATTTGGGCAACAAATTTATGGAGAATTAATTATTTTTAATTAATTTTAACTCCTAACTTCACACTTAGCACACAGAGCAGCCATATTATTCTTTTCGTGTCTAATCATACAGGAAACACAAAATGAAAACCTTTATCGTAACATCTGCAATTTTTATACAATCGCTGTCTTTTAGTGCATTTGCTTTTGATGCTAGTTTGATTGGAGCTAGAACATTAATTATAAAAGGCATCGACTCGCAGAATGAGCTATTCACTGTAACTGACAATGTCGGTACATTTAGAGATTCACAAGAAGCCACTAAAGCGGTTGCTGTATTTCATCTTCCTATGAGCCTAACTGGTGAGGTTGATGTTTGCAGCAGACAAACATGCAAAAAAATCGCTTTACCGTTCCAGTTTGGGGGGGGGCGTAACAACTAGGAATAGTTTACAAAACCTACATTAGGAGTTATTTATGAAACGTATTGCTATATATTTTGCACTATCAATCTCTACTTCAACAGCTTTCGCTGATGAGCACAACAAAAATATGGCTGATATTGAAGCTGCTTTTGAGGGGCGTGTCGGTGTTTACGCAATAAACACTGGCAGCGGCAAGGCATATTCATATCGAGCCAACGAACGCTTCCCCTTATGTAGTTCATTTAAAGCATTTTTGGCGGCAGCAGTTTTAAAAATGGATCAAGATAGTCCTGGAGTCCTGCTTGAAAAAGTAAATTATCATAACAGAACTATGGAACCCCATTCACCCATAACAGAGAAATTTCAGTCACAAGGAATGGCCGTAGGGGAACTGGCTGCTGCAACACTTCAGTATAGTGATAATGGCGCTGCTAACCTTCTCATGGAAAAATATATAAAAGGACCAGCGGGCATGACTCAGTTCATGAACAGTATTGGTGATACTAAGTTTAGGTTGGACCGATGGGAGTTGGACCTTAATAGTGCTATACCAGGAGATGAACGTGACACATCAACACCGAAGGCCGTGGCAGAAAGTCTGAACAAGTTAATATCCAATGCAGTCTTAGACAACTACCATCAAGAGATATTCAAAAAGTGGATGATTGGTAATACTACAGGAGATAACAGAATAAGAGCTGCTGTGCCTGATGGTTGGGTTGTCGGTGATAAAACGGGAACTTGCGGAAATTATGGCACAGCAAATGATCATGCGTTTATTTTACAAGGTAATAATGCTGCCCCCCTGATTTTATCTATATATACAACCAGAAAAGGAGAAAATATGAAGCATGATGATGAGGTGATTGCTAAAGCAGCTAGGATTGCAATAGAAAATGTAAAGTGATGGTTGTTATGGTCGTACAAACTGTATAGATCTAGTTATCAACTGACACCGGTCTCAAACCGGTGTCTTATTTATGCTACTTTAATGCACACTTCCTTCTGTATAAATTTCAAACCCTTCTTGAACATGCTGTAGGGGGCGGCAGACTGACTCGATGGCCAGCCACCCTAAAATGCCATAAGTTTGCCGAGTATGGGGGTAATGAAGGACTCTTCTTGCAACCAAGCAATCTGTCTTGCAAGCTGTTGGTCCTCATATTTGGTCAGTAGAGATCCTGTGACAAACTGAGCCCAGGCATCCATCATAGGGCGACGTTGCTCCAGCAAGTCAGTACGGTGGTAGGCCGCCTCTACTTTGCTCTCGACTTTATGAGCCAATGCTCGTTCTGCTAAGTCCTTTGGATAGCCTTGTTCACTACACCAATCTCGCAGAGTTGAGCGAAAGCCATGGGCTGTTGCATAGCGTCCAGGAGTAGTACTGGGGGCTTTCACTCTCCTTAAAAAGGAGGTAAGTGCCATGTCAGACAGTGGAACTTGCTTTCTTGGGGATGGAAATACCCATTTTTGATGTAATCCTCTCATGCTCAGCAAAATGTTAATCGCCTGTTGGGATAACGGCACTCTGTGCATCTGCTTTGCCTTCATGCGATCAGCTGGGATAAGCCAAATAGATTTATCCCAATTGATTTCATCCCATGTCATTTCACGGGCCTCCTTGGAGCGGCATCCGGTGAGCATCACAAATAGCATCAGGGACTTTCCTGCATCAAATTGATTGATATTGCTCAAGTGCTGATGCACAAAAGCGGGAACATGGCGCCAGTCCATCGCTGGATGATGCTTGGTATGTTCATCTTTGGTGGGTTGTATCGATAGCAATTTATGAACGACCTTTACCGGATTTGAATTGCAGTACTCATGAGCCCATGCCCAGTCCATCACAGCATGCATGCGCTGTTTAACGCGCTTGGCTGTATCTGGAACTGATAGCCAGATGGGTTTGAGGACATTGGCGAAATGAGAGGGTGTTAATGTATCAACAGCTAGGTGGCCGATCGTGGGTAGCGCATAGTCCTCCAAGGTTTTTAGCCACTGCTTCTCATGTTTGGGGTTTTTCCAGCCAGGTCTCAGACTGTCGTGTACTTGGCGGACAGCCTCAGCGAAGGTGGGAACTGTAGGCTTGCTTGTTTCCAGTTGTTTCTGGTCAAGAGGATCCAGCCCTTTGGCAATGAGCTCACGCATGGACTGCCCTTGTTTACCGGCATCAGCGATGGAGATCTCAGGGTAAGTACCTAAACCGGCATTTCTGCGTTTTTTGGTGACTGGGCTGACAAATCGGAATACCCATTTTCCTCGGCCTTTAGTAGAGGAAGGATGCAGGGTTAGACCGGTCACGCCACCATGTGGTAGTGGCGTATCGTCAGGTTTGATACTGCGAGCTTTCGCATCAGATAGTTGTGCCATGAGGGCTCCCTTGTATGTATATGGCATGCCATCTAGTATGCCAATTTGAGCTGACTTTCTTCAACTCTCATTGGACGTCATTGGTGGGTGGGCTGATTTAACTGATTGAGTTTATTCAGCAATTTAAACTTTCATGTACTTCTCTGAACTCATATATGGCGGTCTCCCTCACCGCCAAATCTAAAAAAACCGACCTCAGGGTCGGTTTTTTGCTTTCCGGCAAACGCAAACACCTATGCCGACAAGTGAGCCAGAGCCACGCAGTGGCAGATCATCCACGCACTCATCCCCCGGTTTGCAAAGCCCTGATGGAACATCACCGCTTTTCGTATTGCCAGCTCCCGCCCCCTACCTTGCTTTTGTGATTGCCCCACCCGACAAGCGTTCCTTCCTGTCACAACAGGAGCAACAAGATGATTGCAATGCCATCTTATGGCCGCAACACGCCTTCTTTTATGGACGTTACCCAGCGCCCATTAATTGCTCAGCGATTGGATTTCATTTTGAAAAACTGATACTTAAGTAGCTACACTAGCCATTATCAACATGCAGGGACGTGTAAAAGATGAGCTTGATTGGCTTGGTACTGGCGTTGATCGCCATCCTTGGCGGCAACATGATCGAGGGTGGTCATCCCAGTGCACTGCTCGATCTGCCCGCATTTCTTATCGTGATAGGTGGCACCATAGGTGCTGCGCTGACCCAGTTCCCTTTCTCCGTCGTCGGCAGCACCATGAGGCGTTTCAAATGGCTGCTCTCTCCCCTCAAACTCGACCTGCTGGAACAGGCCCAGTTGCTGGAGACCCTGGCAGGCAACGCCCGCCGCAGCGGTATGCTGGCGCTGGAAGGGATGATCGAGGAGATCAAGGATCCCTTCCTGAAGAAAGGGGTGCAGATGATGGTCGATGGCTACGAGAAGGCCAAAATCCACGAGGTGCTGGAGAACGAGATCGAATTTGAACAGGAAGATCTCGAACAGACGGTCAAATTCTATGAAGCCATGGGCGGCTACTGCCCGACCATGGGGATCGTCGGGGCGGTATTTGGCCTGATCCACGCCATGGGTCTGCTGGATGCCCCCGACAAGCTGGGCGGCGCCATCGCGGTGGCCTTTATCGCCACCATCTACGGGGTATCCGCAGCCAACCTGATCTTCTTGCCGTTCGGCAACCGCTACAAAGGGTTCGCCCACCAGATCCGCCACTACAAGGAGATGACCCTGACCGGCATTCTCTGCATCGTGGATGGCGAATCCCAGGCACGCCTGCAAGTTACCCTCGAACCTTATCTGGGAGGTCACGGTGGCCAAAAAGAAAAAGGCTGAAGCACCGGAGAACCACGAACGCTGGCTGGTCTCCTATGCCGACTTCATGACCCTGCTGTTCGCCCTGTTTGTGGTGCTCTACTCCTTTGCCATGGCAAAGCAGTCCGAAACCCGGGTGCTTATCCAGGGCTTTATCGAGTCGCTGGGTAAAATCGGCCTCATCTCCCCGCCTGCCGGCTCACCTTTGATGCAGGGGGGCACAGGGATTCTCGAGCCAGAATCAAAAACTACGCCGAGCAGCCCGAAAGAGGAGACTGTGCTGGAGAAAGATGCCCCCATGGCGGCATCGGACCCCTTCAACGAGACCATAGGTGCCTCGGAAAAACCGAGCGCCACCGAAGCCTGGCCCCACAAGACCCAGGAGCAGGAGTGGGTGCAGGTGACCAAGCAGAAGCTGGAGCAGCAGCTAAAGGCCCAGATTGAATCGAAGGATCTGGAGGTCGAGCAGCTTGGCAGTCAGCTGGTGATCCGCATCGGCGAGAAGGCGCTGTTTCCCGCCGATTCGGCGTTCCTGCAGCCCCAGTTCATCCCGCTGGTCAACAAGATCGCCGGCATTTTGGCCAACATCCCGGGGCAGGTAGTGGTCACCGGTCATACCGACAACTCCCAAGCGCCGGTGGAGCTCTATCGCAACAACTGGGAGCTCTCGGTGCTGCGGGCCTCTTCCATCGTGCAGACCATGCTGACCAACCCCCAGCTGGATGCCAGACGAGTCATCGCTCAGGGTGTTGCCGACACCCAACCCCGCTTTGCCAATGACACCCCCGAACATCGCCAGGCGAACCGCCGGGTCGATATCACCCTCTCCCAAGGCAAGGCCGCAGAAGAATCGCTGCAACTGCTCAAGCCCTGATCCCCCCGCTCCCGCCTCGCGCGGGAGCTTCTTTTTAAAAACAAATAACTCAATAATATCAACACCATAAGATCTTAATGATAATGATTGCCATTTATTGTCAAGTGGTCAGGCCTCTGCAATAATGCCGCCCCTCAGGCTTAAATAAAAACAATTATCATTATGAACAAACTGCTTCAGGCATGGCCGGCACTCTTGTGTGCCTCCGCTGGCGCGGCCGATCTCCCCCCTGTGGAGAAGGCTCGCAGCGACGATACCATCATTGTCACCGGGCAACGTGTACAACAGCAACTCTCCGATGTTTCCGGCTCCATCACCGTCATCACCCAGGAAGAGCTGGACCGTCAGGTCGCCAGCGAGCTGACTCATGTGTTTCGCAAGATCCCCGGTGTCTCGGTCACCGGCTCTGCCGGGCGACCGCAAAACATCAGCGTGCGCGGCATCGGTGGCAACCGTATCCTGCTGATCAAGGATGGGGTGCGCGTCAGCGACGGCTTTGGCGCCGACAACATCAATGACAAGGTAGGTCGCTTCAACTTCGACCTTGATGACATCAAGCAGATTGAGGTGGCCAAGGGGGCCGGCTCCTCCCTGCATGGCTCCGATGCCATCGGCGGCACCGTGGTGATGAATACCAAGCAGCCGGAAGATTATCTGCAACAGCAAGATAGCTATCTGGCGGCCAAAACCCTCTACGGTGGCGACAGCAACAAGAAGAAGCTCAGCATGACCGGCGCGGTACGGGCACTGGAGAGCGAACATCTGTTGCGCCTCTCCGGCTGGCGTGGCAACGAAACCGCCAACTTTGAAGAGAACCGCATACCGGCTGATTTGGATGGCATGAGTGCCTCCACCAGCAGCCGCCTCCCCCTCAATGCCCATCACGCTCTGCGGCTGGAGCTGGACTACTACGAGGATCACGCCAAACGCCAGATGGGCCCAAAGGCGGTGCCCCAACCCGATGGCAGCTGGGACGTGATCGGTTTTCAGGAAGATGGCGATCAGCGCACCCAGGGCGGCAAGTTCAGCTGGGAAGCCAGCGATCTGGGCATGGTCGATACCCTCAACTGGAGCCTGTTTGGCAACCAGTCACGCAACGAAGCCAACCAGCGCCAGCTGCTGCGCAACGATGCCCTGAGCGGCTATCCCAGATATCGCAGCCAGCGCACCCTCTCCACGTTCGAGGAGCTGCGCCTTGGCAGTGAGCTGGAGCTGCAGAACAAGCTGAGCACCGGCTCGCTGGATCACACCTTCAGCTACGGTGTGGAAGTGGAGCAGGCCAACCACGAGCGACCGGTCAGCAATCTGACCCTGGAAGATGGCATCACCACCCAGGGACAGAAAGCCCCCTTCAGCAAGGCCGAGACCCGCCGCGATGGCATTTGGCTGAGCGATGTGATCGATCTGGGCAGTTGGCAGTTTACCCCGACCCTGCGCTTTGACCGCCAGCGCCTGCGCGCACCGGACAGCAATCTGGCCGAGAACCACAGCGACCACATCTCCCCCAGTGTGGCGGCCAGTTACCGCTTCAACGAGACATGGCGCAGTTGGCTCAGCTATGCCAACGGCTTCCGCGCCCCCGCTTACGATCAGGTTTACGGCAACATTCCTCACTACTTTGCCATGCCGCCGTTCGAGATCATTGCCAACCCCAACCTCAAGGAGGAGACCAGCCACAGTCTGGAGTGGGGAGTGAATGGCCAAAGCGACAACTGGAGCGTCAAACCAGCCGTTTTCTACAACCGCTACTACAACTTCATCGACTGGCGCCAGACCGGTTTTCGCCTCGATGACGGTGTCTTCCTGCGCCAATATCGCAACGTTGCCAAAGCAGAAACCTGGGGCGCCGAGCTGGCCGCCAGCCTCTGGCTGAGCGACGAGTGGGAGCTTTCGACCAATCTGGCCTGGATGGACGGCAAAGATCACCGCGGTGAGCCGCTGCGCACCCAGACACCGCTGGAAGGCAACACCACCCTGCGCTGGCAACAGCTCGACTGGGGGGTTGAGCTCAGTGGCAACTATGCCGCCGCCATGACCAAGGTTCCCCAGTGCGCCAATGCGCAGACTGGCTACAACGGTGCCTGCCAGAGCAGCGCAGGCTGGTTCAGCCTGGACCTCACCGGCGACTGGCAGATCACCGAGGCGCTCAAGGTCAATGCCACCATCGGCAACCTGCTCGATACCCGCTACGTCCGCTATCAGGATGTGGCCGGACTCCCGGCTGGCAGCGACACCTCCCTCTACAGCCAGAGCGGCCGCTACCTGTCAGCCAGCCTCAGCTACCGTTTCGTGGGGATGTGATGAAGCATCATACAATCATGGCGGCCCTGTTGGCCGCCCCGTTGGCGTGGGCGCAAGAGGCCCTGCCACCGCCGATCCCGTCCCAATCGCACCTGATTTCAGGCAATCCCGTACGCCAGGATCCCTACTTCTGGTTGCGGGACGAGAGCCGTAGCAACCCGGCCATTCTCGCCCTGCTCAAGCAGCAAAATCGCTGGAGCGAGCAGCAACTCGCCGCGCAGCAACCGCTGGAGGCAACCTTGCGCGCCGAGTTTGCCCGTCATCCGGCGGGGGAATCTGTGCCAGAGAACTGGCTTGTCCGCGGCGATCAGGCATGGCTGCTGCGCCCGGATGGCTCACTCTGGCAACGCCACGGGGGCAAGGTGCTGCAGCGGCTTCCCGCCAGAGCGGGTGAGGCCTATTACGAAGCGGGCGGCTGGGCTCTGAGCCCGGATAACCGCACGCTGGCTATCGCCGAAGACAGGCGCGGCGATCTCGACTATCAGGTCACCCTGCTCGATCTCCAGAGCGGCAAGGTGCTGGCCAGTTTGGCGCAGCGCAGCGCTGATCTCGCCTGGTCACAAGATGGTCGCACCCTCTACACCATCGCCAACGAGCGCTACACCCTGCGCCCCTGGCAGCTGCGCGGCTGGCAGGATGGCCAGGAGCAGACTCTCTATGAGGAGCAGGATCCCGCCTGGCTGCTCAGCCTCTATCGCACCACGGATGGCCAGCATCTGGTGTTGCAGGGCAACAACCACGACAGCTCGGAGCAGTACCTGCTCGACTCGGACAAGCCGCAGCAGATCAAACCCCGCCAGCGCGGGGTGGAATACTATCTGGACAGCCAGTCTGGCTGGGTGATCAAGAGCAACCGGGAGGGGGCATTTGCCCTCTACTCAGCCAGCACGCCGCTCGGTGAGTGGCAGCGCCTGTGGCCCGCCAAAGAGGAGGATCTCGGCGATCCCGAGAAGTGGCGACTGTTTGATCGCCATCTGGTGGTGCAGTTTCGCCAGCAGGGGGAGGATTGGCTCGCCCTGCTCGATCGCAACGGCCATGAACGCCAGCGCCTGCCGCTGGCCAGTGGCGCCGGTACCGGCTGGCTGCAAGGAGAACATGACCCGGCCAGCGACCGTATTCTGGTGCGCAGTCAGGGCTTGAGCCAGCCCCCCGGCCAGCGCTGGCTGGATTTGAACAGCGGCCAGTGGATCAACGACCAGCACACCGCAGGCAATAAAGCATTGCCCTATCAGAGCGAGCGGCGCTGGATCACCTCTGCCGATGGCACCCGGGTGCCTGTCTCGCTGGTGTGGCGCAAGGATCTGGTCCCTCGCGCCGTACTGCTCTACGGCTATGGCGCCTATGGCACGCCGATGCGCCCCTACTACCAGAAAGAGCTGTTGAGCCTGCTGGATCGGGGCTTTGTCTACGCCATCGCCCATGTGCGCGGCGGCGGCATGCTGGGGGAGCAGTGGACCCGCGACGGGCGGGGCATCAACAAGCAGAACGGCATCAGCGACTTTATCGCAGCCGGCAACGCCCTGCGCCACTGGTTGCCCGACTCTGCTCCCCTGCCCATGTTTGCCATGGGGGGCAGCGCGGGGGGCACGCTGGTTGCTGCGGCCCTCAACCAGCAACCGACACTCTTTAGCGGCGCCGTGTTGCAGGTTCCCTTCGTCGATATGCTCGGCACCATGAGTGATCCCGCCCTCCCCTTGACCCGTCAGGAGTATCAGGAGTGGGGCAACCCGGCCAAGCCCGCAGAATATCAGGCGATGCGCCGCATCAGCCCCTACGACAACCTGCACCGCGCCCCCTACCCACCCCTGCTGGTCACTACCGCCCTGCACGACAGCCAGGTGCCCTACTGGGAGCCGGTCAAGTGGCTGGCCCGACTGCGGGAGCACAGCACGGGCTCCGGCCCCTACCTACTGCTGACCGAATTGGAGGGAGGCCACCGCGCCGGTGGTGGCGATCGGGCTCGTGAATTTGCCTTCTTGTTGCATCTGGCGGGGATAAATCAATGACCCTGCCGCTGATTGGGAGTACCACTATGAAACCCCTGTTGCCCGCCCTCTTGCTGGGGCTGGCTGGTTTTTCCACTCAGGCCGCCGAACTGCGTTTTGTCGAACAGGACGCCCCGGCCGATACCCGCCTCTGGCTCGAACAGCAGCTCGGCGTCACCCTGAGTGATGCCCCGGCCTATCAGCGCCAAGGCAAGCTGGGCCACTATCTGCATTATCGCCAGCAGCTCAATGGCGCACCGATCGCCGGCCTGATGGCCGCCATCAGTCTCGATGAGCGGGGTCGCCCGTGGCGTCTCTATCACAATACCCGGCTGATGCAGGCACAGGCGGCTCCATGTGATGAAGCAAGCCGCGCCGGGGTGGATGCCTATACCGCCACGCTGGATGGTACGGTGTGGCAATTCGCCGGCAGTGACGAGGCCCAGCCCTGGTACTGGCAGGATGGCGACACACTGACTGCTGCCTGGCGTCTGCTGGCGGTGGAAAGCCAGCCGGGCAACAGCAAAAGCAGCCACTGGCAACTGTTTGTCACCTGCGATGGCAGCGCCCTGCTGGGGCGCACGCTGCAAGAGGCCAACACCCGTGCCGAAGCGGCACCGCTGGCAGGGGAAGCGGCTACGGTGCAGGCCCGCATCTTTGCCCTCGACCCACGCACCCAGCTGCAAGATGGCAACCTGCTGTGGCGCCACGATCTGGTGCTGGACAACGGGGCCTATCGCACCGTGCCGCTCACGGTACAAAAGGTGGATGACACCTACCAGCTAAATGGCCCACGCGCCCGGGTCGTGGATGGCACGGCGCCGGAAACGGCCCCCTTTAGCAGCCCTGATGCCGATGGCTTCCAGCTGGATCACCAGCAGCCCGCCTTCCTCGATATCAATGGCTACTACCATCTGGATCTGGCCCAGCGCCATGTGGAATCCCTTGGCTACCCGACGCTGATGGGCGGCCCCCTGGCCATCGATACCGATGCCGGGGAGCAGGACAACTCCCTCTATGACCCCTTCCTGCGCCGGTTGGAAATTGGCCGGATAGGGGTGCCCGACGCGGAAGATCCCATGGTGATCTGGCACGAGTTTGGCCATGCGGTGCAGCACCATATCCTGCCCGACATGGGAGAAGAGGGTGACTGGGGCGCCATCGGCGAGGGCTTTAGCGACTATCTGGCCGCCAGCTGGCGCCAGCGTAGTCCAGAGGCTCGCCAGTTCGAGCCTTTCATGGTCTTCAACTGGGATGCCAGGATCAGCGGCCGAACGCCCCGTCAGCTCGATGATCTGCGGGCGCGCTATCATCCGGGCTTCCTCTATCCGGCTCACCTCACTATCAACGGCAGCAACGGCGACCAACTGTGGGGCACCCCGCTCTTCACCGCGCTGCGCCAGGCCGTTGAACAATATGGCGAGGTAGCCCGTGACGAGTTCGATACCCTGCTGATTGAATCTCACTTCGGCCTCGGCCCGCAAGTGCGGATGCCCCAGCTGGCGCGCGTCACCGTGGATACCGCCAACCGCCTCTATCCGGACCGCAGCTATGGCAAGCTGCTGGAGCAGGCCTTCCGCCACCACGCCCTGCTGCCAACGCCCATCGCGGCCCGCCTTGCCGATGACAGCTACCTGTTGCCCGGGGAGAAAAAGAGCCTCGCCATCGAATTGACCAACCAGAGCGGCCGCCCCCTGACCGTGGCTGACGCCAGCCTGCTCCCGAGCAAGGGGCTCATGGGTGACGGTCACTGGCAGGGAGAGCTCAACGCCGATGGCACCGCCCGCTGGACCCTGCCGCTGGAAGCAGCGAGCAACCTGACCTGTGGCGAGGCAGTCACCTTGCCGCTGCAGTTCCAGCTCACCCTGCCCAGCCCCACCGAGCGCCAGACCCGCCTTGACCTGCAACTGCCGATCGGTGAACCGCTCTGGCAGCGGGCCATCGGCCAGGGTGGCCAGATCAAGGATGCGGTGAGCGATGAACGGCACGGCCTGTCCCGCTTCACTCTCACCCTGCCCGAGAGCAAGGCCCGCATCGACAGCGGATTCGTGGTCGCCCTCGATCTGGAGCACAGCAAGCTGGAGCAGCTGGAGATCTGGCTCACCTCCCCTTACGGCACCCGGATCAGCCTGTGGAACAAGGGTTACGCCAGCCATACCCGGCTCAAGGGGGAGTTCCCCCGTGAACTGGTACCGTTCGAATCACTCGATAAGCTGCACGGCGAACCGCTCGCTGGCCGCTGGCTGCTGGAGATCAACGACACCAGCGCCGGTGACACCGGTCAGTTGCGCAGCTGGCGGGTAGCCCAGCAAGTCGGCGCCCGCTGTGACAAGGATGAAGCCCTGCCCAACACCGGCATCATTCCCCTTGAGCAGGATGAAGGGGGTGGCGGCACGACTTCGCCCCTGCTGCTGTTGCTGGCCCTCTGGCCCCGCCTATGGCGCCGGAGCACCCCGCGCCGTTGAATCCTGTACCACGGGGGTTACCGCCCCCGTGAACCTGTGACCGAATCAAGGAATGTGAAGTGAAACCATCCGTACTGGTTATTGCAACCCTCTCAGCCCTGCTCAGCGCCTGTGGCGGCGGGGAAGATAACGCACCACTGGCGATCCCGGACTACCGGGTCGATGTCGCCCTGCCAACCGCCGGTACCCTGTGCGCCGATCTGGATCAGAATTGGCAATGTGATCCTGCCGACCCTGCCGTCAGCGGCGAAGGAGCTGTGGCCCTGGTCAGCCGTTCGGCCAACATCGTCAACTCGCCTCTGCTTTTCGTACCGAGGAGCGGAGGCCTGCTACTGGCACATCCGGCCGCCAAAGGGGATCCACAACGGCTGCAACCAACCCTGCTCAGTACCCTGTGGCAGAGCCGCATTGCCGAAGGGGTGGCCGCCGATCGTGCACTGACGCAGCTGCTGGCCGATCTCGCCCCGCTGCAACCGGGCAGCGATCGCGCGGCCCTCGCAGGTCTCGGCCAGTTTGATCAGGCCCTGCAACAGGTGGCGATCAACTTGCAGCAACAGGCCCGCACACGCCTTGCCACCGCCAAGGAGACCCAGCTGCTTACCACCAGCTATCGCGCCATCAGCCTGATGCTGGCGCAATTGGCTCAGGAGTGGCAGCGCAACGGCCAGTTTGCCGAAGAGACCCAAAGCGAGCTGCTGACCCTGCTGGTGCAGCAGCAGCCACGCAACCTGCTGACCGTCACCGGCGTCACCACCTTCAGCGATGGTAACGATCCGCTGCTGGAACAGGAACCCGATGACTATCCGGGACAAGATGCCAGCTGGAATCGCACTCGTCCCCAGCTTGCCTATCGCAAACTCGATGATCGCGGTCAGGTGCTCCCCGACAACGCGCCGAGCTGGCAGTGCGTCAAGGATCTCAATACCGGTCTGGTGTGGGAGGTCAAATCGGACGATCCCTTGAGCCCGGCCTGGAAAAGCAGACCCTTTGCCTATGAGGATGAGCAGTTCAAGGCGACCGCAGGCGAGCAGCAAGCGGCCTACCAGCATATTCATAAGAGGATCGAACAGCTCACCGCCGAAGGAGATCTGTCGGCCCTCGCCCGGGCACAGGCGCTGACCACCATGCTGACCACCCGCGCGTATCAGCAGTGGCTCAATGGCGAGCAGCGCTGCGGCATCAGCCAGTGGCGGCTGCCCACCATGGGTGAACTGATGTCACTGATGCACTACGGCAGCCTGGCCAAGGACCCGCTGGGTCAACGCATCATCGTGGATACCCGTTACTTCCCGGATATCGCCCCCTCGGAAGATGACACCTACCATGGCTACTACTGGAGCGCCACCAGCAACACCGCCCAGCGCTTCTCCGGTGGCCCCATCAGCAAACGCACAGTCCTGCTCCTGGGAGAAGATGCGGGCACCACCTATCCCGCGCTGGTGCAGCAAGATACCTATGTCGAGCTGATGCAGGTACGACTGGTCGCCACTCCCCAATAATCCGAGGAATATCATGAGCCTTTATCGCTTTTCGTTCGCCGTGCTGGCACTGCTGGCCCCCCTGGCCCACGGTGCTGCCATTTGTGATGACACTATGGATCGCACCGCCCCCTCTGCCCGTTTTCTTGACCATGGCAACGGCACCGTCACGGATCAACACACCGGCCTCACCTGGATGCGCTGCAAACTGGGGCAGACATGGAGTGGCAGCAGTTGCCTGGGTGAACCGACCGTTTACTACTGGCAGCAGGGGCTGCAAGTGGCGGAGCGGATCCGCAGTGACAGCAGCCATGCTCTCTATCACTTCGGCGGTATCAGCCAGTGGCGCCTGCCCGACATCAAGGAGCTGGCGACCCTGGTCGAGCACGCCTGCTACAAACCCTCTCTCAATGAAGCCATTTTCCCGCGCGCCATGGCGGGGGGCGGTAAAGAGGTCAATGAGGGCTATGTCTATCTGATGAGCAGCACGGTAACCTCCGCCAATGGTCAGCGGGCGTATCTGGATATCACCTCGGGAGATATCGGTCTTCGCGCCATTGGCGCCTACCCGGATCAGGTCTTGCTGGTCGCCAATAAACCCTGACCGCCCCACGCTCGAAACCGGAACGCGATGACAGGAGAGGCTTGCGAGCCTCTCTTTTTATTGCTCTTGCCCCCCCCTATCTCACCCGCCATCACGCTCTTCTCCCGCCTGTGCCCGCTGCCCGCGATACCGACCTGATCCGGCTTCGCCCGCGGCATTTACCCCTTTCAGGTGATGACGAGGAGCAGCTCTCTGCGCTTTCCAGGCCTTTCTCGCCCGCCATAACCAGCAAAAAAGTGCGCTTCTTAACAAAATTTAATTACCGGTTAACCGATTAATAATTAACCCGTAAAAATGACATGTAAATCAGTGCGAAAGTGTCATAATGCGTAACATTATTGTTAAGTCACTTGATTAATTTGGTTAGGAAAAACCTCTATGTTTGCTGATATTTCTGCTCAACATTGGGCTTTTGCCATTTATGTCATCGGTGCCATCACCATCTGTCTGGTGATGATAGGCCTCGCTGCCCTGCTGGGGGGTCGTGCCTACGGCCGCACCAAGAACAAGCCATTTGAATCTGGTGTCGACTCGGTCGGCAGTGCCCGCCTGCGTTTTTCCGCCAAGTTCTATCTGGTCGCCATGTTCTTCGTCATCTTCGACGTCGAGGCCCTTTACCTGTTCGCCTGGTCTGTCTCCGTGCGGGAGAGCGGCTGGGTCGGCTTTATTGAAGCCACCATTTTCATCGGACTGCTGCTTATCGGCCTGATCTACCTCTGGCGCATCGGCGCACTGGACTGGTCACCGCGCAAACCGCAGTTGAACAACAAAAACAGTGATTGAACCACAGACCCTTTCCTTGAGGTTGCACCATGAAGTACACCCTGACCCGGATTGACCCGGATGCACCCGTTGAGCGCTACCCCCAGGAGCAGCGCCAGACCGTCGATGACCCACTGGCGCAAGAAGCGACGCGCGGCATCATGATGGGCCGTCTCGAGGAGGTGCTGCAAGACACAGTCAACTGGGGCCGCAAAAACTCCCTCTGGCCTTACAACTTCGGCATCTCCTGCTGCTACGTGGAGATGTGTACCGCCTTCACCTCCCCCCACGATGTGGCCCGCTTCGGCGCCGAAGTTATCCGCGCTTCGCCCCGTCAGGCCGATTTCATGGTGATTGCAGGGACCCCCTTCATCAAGATGGCGCCAGTCATCCAGCGCCTGTATGAACAGCTGCTCGAACCCAAGTGGGTGATCTCCATGGGGGCCTGTGCCAACTCCGGCGGCATGTATGACATCTATTCAGTGGTGCAGGGGGTGGACAAGTTCCTGCCGGTCGACGTCTACATTCCGGGTTGCCCGCCCCGTCCCGAAGCCTTTTTGCAAGCCCTGATGCTGCTGCAGGACTCCATCGGCAAAGAGCGCCGCCCCCTCTCCTGGGTGGTGGGCGATCAGGGGATCTACCGTCCGCAGATGCAGGCCGAAAAAGAGCGCAAGCGCGGCGAACGGATCAATGTGACCAACCTGCGCACGCCGGATGAGATCTGACCATGAAACTGACTCGTGATTTTCCCAGCAATTACGCCATGGCCCAGTGGCAGCCCAGCGACCACAAGGATGCCAAAGTCATTGGCGAACTGTTTGCCCACTTCGGGGCCGAGCACTTCACCGTGCAGACCACGCGCACTGGCGTGCCGGTGGTCTGGCTTCCCCGCGAACTGCTTCAGGATGTGATGGGCTTTTTGCGCAAGGTGCCCTCCCCGTTTGTGATGCTGTTTGATCTCAGCGCCACCGATGAGCGGCTGCGCAGCCATCGCGACGGTCTGCCCCAGAGCGATTTCACCGTCTTCTATCACCTCATCTCCATCGACCGTAACGCCGATGTGATGTTGAAAGTGGCGCTGGCCGAAAGTGACCTGCATCTGCCCACCATCACCAACCACTTCCCCAATGCCAACTGGTACGAGCGGGAAGTGTGGGATCTGATGGGCATCACCTTCGATGGCCATCCCCATCTGACCCGGATCATGATGCCCAAGAGCTGGCAGGGTCACCCGCTGCGCAAGGATTACCCGGCGCGCGCCACCGAATTCGATCCCTTCATGCTCGATGCCGCCAAACAGGACATGGAGCAGGAGAACCTGCTGTTCAAACCGGAAGAGTGGGGACTGGCCCGCGGCAACGAGAATGAGGACTACATGTTCTTGAACCTCGGCCCCAACCACCCCTCTGCCCACGGTGCCTTCCGGTTGGTGTTGCAGCTCGATGGCGAGGAGATCCGCAACTGCGTGCCCGACATCGGCTACCACCATCGCGGTGCCGAGAAGATGGGTGAGCGCCAGTCCTGGCACAGTTACATCCCCTATACCGACCGGGTCGAGTATCTGGGCGGGGTGATGAACAACCTCCCCTATGTGCTGGCGGTCGAGAAGCTGGCCGGCATCAAGGTGCCGCAGCGGGTCGACATGATCCGGGTAATGATGGCGGAGCTGTTCCGCATCCAGAGCCACCTCTTGTTCCTCGGTACCTATATTCAGGACGTGGGGGCCATGACCCCGGTCTTCTTCACCTTCACCGATCGGCAGAAGATCTACACCATCATCGAAGCGATCACCGGTGCCCGCATGCACCCGGCCTGGTTCCGTATCGGCGGTGTGGCCCACGACCTGCCGAAGGGATGGCAACGGCTGGTGCAGGACAACCTGTTGAGCTGGTTGCCCAAGCGGCTGATGGATTACGAAAAAGCGGCGATGCGCAACAGCATTCTGCGCGGTCGAACCATAGGCGTCTCTGCCTACACCACCGAGCAGGCGTTGTCCTGGGGCACCACGGGGGCCGGATTGCGCGCCACCGGCCTCAACTTCGACGTGCGCAAGTGGCGCCCCTACTCCGGTTACGATCAGTTCGACTTTGAAGTGCCGGTCGGCAGCAATGGCGATGCCTACGACAGAGCTACCGTGCGGATCGAGGAGATCCGCCAGAGCATGTCGATCATCGAGCAGTGCATGAAAAACATGCCGGAGGGCCCCTTCAAGGCGGATCACCCCCTCACCACACCGCCGCCCAAAGAGCGCACCCTGCAGCACATCGAGACCCTGATCAACCACTTCCTGCAAGTGTCTTGGGGCCCGGTGATGCCCGCTGCCGAGTCGTTCCAGATGATTGAGGCGACCAAGGGGGTCAACAGTTACTACCTGACCAGTGACGGCTCCACCATGAGCTACCGGACCCGGATCCGCACCCCGAGCTTTGCTCACCTGCAGCAGATCCCCTCGGTGATCAAGGGCAGCATGGTGTCGGACCTCATCGTCTATCTGGGCAGTATCGATTTTGTTATGTCGGATGTGGACCGTTAAGTGATCCGCCCTCCCGGCCATGGCCGGGAATTGGGATCGCCGGACGAGCAGTAAAAGGACAAGCCACCAAAGGTCAAGTCATGAGCCAGCAATGTCAGTGTCACAATAATCAGACCCCACAGGGGCAAGGGGCATGCAGCAGCAAACAGGACGACTTCGTTCTGAGCCAGGCTGAACACGATGCCATCGAACACGAGAAACACCACTACGAAGATCCCCGCGCCGCCAGCATCGAAGCGCTCAAGATCGTGCAGCAGGCCAGAGGCTGGGTACCCGACGGCGCCATTCACGCCATCGCGGCCGAGCTCGGCATTCCCGCCAGCGACGTGGAGGGGGTCGCCACCTTCTATAGCCAGATCTTCCGTCAGCCAGTTGGTCGCCATGTCATCCGCGTTTGCGACAGCATGGTCTGCTACATCAACGGTCACGAAGAGCTGCTGGCTGGCCTCAAGGAGGTGATGAACCTCGCTCCCGGCCAGACCACTGCTGATGGCCGCTTCACCCTGTTGCCGGTCTGCTGCCTAGGCAACTGCGACAAGGGGCCGGCCATCATGATCGATGACGACACCTATGGCGGGCTCGACCCCGTCACCTTGCTGAAAACCCTGGAGGCTTACCCATGAGCCTGCAGCAGAGCAAGATCCTCACCTCCTTTGGCACCGCCAACCGTACCCCGCGTGCGGCCGAGACCCATCCGCTCACCTGGCGGCTGCGTGACGACGGCCAGCCGGTATGGCTGGAGGAGTATCAGGCCAAACAGGGTTATGAAGCGGCGCGCAAAGCGCTTGGCCATATGAGTCCGGACGAGATTGTCAGCACCGTCAAGGATGCCGGTCTCAAGGGGCGTGGCGGCGCGGGCTTCCCCACTGGCGTGAAGTGGGGGCTGATGCCCAAAGACGAGAGCATGAATATCCGTTACCTGCTCTGTAACGCCGACGAGATGGAGCCCAACACCTGGAAAGACCGGCTGCTGATGGAGCAACTGCCCCATCTGCTGATCGAGGGGATGATCATCAGTGCCCGGGCGCTCAAAGCCTATCGCGGCTACATCTTCCTGCGTGGCGAGTATGTCGATGCCGCCATCAACCTGCGCCGTGCGGTAGAAGAGGCAAAAGCCGCCGGTTTGCTGGGCAAGAACATTCTGGGCTCGGGTTTTGATTTCGAGCTGTTCGTCCACACCGGCGCCGGTCGCTACATCTGTGGTGAAGAGACAGCGTTGATCAACTCGCTGGAAGGGCGCCGTGCCAACCCGCGCGCCAAACCGCCCTTCCCCGCCGTTTCCGGCGTCTGGGGTAAACCCACCTGCGTCAACAACGTCGAGACCCTCTGCAACGTCCCCGCCATTATCGGCAACGGGGTGGCCTGGTATCACGGGCTGGCGCTGCCGGGCTCTGAAGACCACGGTACCAAGCTGATGGGCTTCTCCGGCAAGGTAAACAACCCCGGGGTGTGGGAGCTGCCATTTGGCATCACCGCCCGCGAGCTGTTTGAAAACTATGCCGGCGGCATGAAGAGCGGCTATAGCCTGAAAGCCTGGCAACCGGGCGGCGCGGGAACCGGTTTCTTGCTGCCTGAGCACCTCGATGCCCAGATGTACACCGCTGGTATCGGCAAGGTAGGCACCCGGATGGGGACCGGCCTCGCCATGGCGGTGGATGACTCCATCAGCATGGTGAGTCTGCTGCGCAACATGGAGGAGTTCTTCGCCCGCGAGTCGTGTGGCTGGTGCACGCCCTGTCGCGATGGCCTGCCCTGGAGCGTCAAGCTGCTGCGGGCACTGGAACGTGGCGAAGGGCAATCCGGCGATCTGGCGACTCTGGAACAACTCTGCGGTTTCCTTGGCCCGGGCAAGACCTTCTGCGCCCACGCACCGGGCGCTGTCGAGCCGCTGGCCAGCGCCATCAAATATTTCCGCTCCGAATTCGAGGCCGGGATCAAAGGCAGCGGTGATAACCGCAAGCCGGTCAAAGGGATCCAGCCCAATCTGCTGGGCGAGCGCTGGTAACGACACCACAGATTTCACAAAACAGGTTTCAGGGAAGTTGTATGGCAACCATTTATGTAGACGGCAAAGAGTATGAGGTAGACGGGGCAGATAACCTGTTGCAAGCCTGTCTGTCGCTGGGTCTGGACGTCCCCTATTTCTGCTGGCACCCGGCGCTGGGTAGCGTGGGAGCCTGCCGCCAGTGTGCGGTGAAACAGTATCAGAATGCCGATGACAAGCGCGGCCGTCTGGTCATGTCCTGCATGACCCCGGCCACCGATGGCAGCTACATCGCCATCGAGGATGAAGAGGCTAAAGAATTTCGCAAGAGCGTGGTGGAGTGGCTGATGACCAACCACCCCCACGACTGCCCGGTGTGTGAAGAGGGCGGCGCCTGCCACCTGCAGGACATGACGGTGATGACAGGCCACAACAGCCGTCGCTACCGTTTCACCAAACGCACCCACCAGAATCAGGAGCTGGGCCCCTTCATCGGTCACGAGATGAACCGCTGCATCGCCTGCTACCGCTGCGTCCGTTACTACAAGGATTATGCCGGTGGCGAGGATCTCGGGGTCTATGGTGCCCACGACAACGTCTATTTCGGGCGGGTCGAGGATGGCACCCTGGAGAGTGAATTTTCTGGCAACCTGGTGGAGGTCTGCCCCACCGGCGTCTTCACCGACAAGACCCACTCCGAGCGCTACAACCGCAAGTGGGACATGCAATTTGCCCCCAGCATCTGCCAGCAATGCTCCGTGGGCTGCAACATCAGCCCGGGTGAACGTTATGGCGAGCTGCGCCGCATCGAAAACCGCTTCCACGGCAGCGTCAACCACTACTTCCTCTGTGACCGTGGCCGCTTTGGCTATGGCTACGTCAATCTGGCGGACCGCCCGCGCCAACCGCTGCTCAAAGATGGCAACGACCAGCTGACCATCACAGTCGATGGCGCCCTCAACCGCGCCGCCGATGCCCTGCGCACGGCCCGTGGCCTCATCGGCATCGGCTCGCCCCGCGCCTCGCTGGAGAGCAACTTTGCCCTGCGCGAGCTGGTGGGTGAAGCCAACTTCTACGCAGGCGTCGAGCAGGCCGAGTGGGCCTGTCAGCTGAAGATGCTGCAGATCCTGCAACAGGGCGGCGTATCAACACCAAGCCTGCGCGACATGGAAGAGGCCGACGCCATTCTGGTACTCGGCGAAGATGTCACCATGAGCGCGGCTCGAATTGCACTGGCCCTGCGTCAAGCTGTCAAGGGCAAGGCCCGCGAGCTGGCCCGCAAGATGAAGGTCGACCTGTGGCAGGTTGCCGCCGTTCAGACTCTGGGTCAGAACGAGCGCTATCCGCTGCTCATCACCAGTCTCGACACCACCCGCCTTGACGATGTGGCGGCCGACAAGCTGCACGCCCCCTATGCCGATCAGGCGCGCCTTGGCTTTGCCATCGCCAACCTGCTCGACCCGGCCGCACCGGCCGTGAGCGACCTCTGCCCCGAGCTGCAGGCACAAGCGACTCGCTGGGCCGAGCTGCTCGGCAACGCCAGGAAGCCGCTCATCATTGCAGGCTCCACTGCCCGCGATGTGGCGCTGCTTGAGGCGGCCAGCAACATTGCCCGCGCCCTGAAAGGCCGAGGTCTGGAAGCCAACATCGCGCTGGTTGGCCAGGAGGCCAACTCGCTGGGTCTGGCCATGCTGGGCGCCCAAACCTTGTCAGACAAGCCACTCGAAGCCGCCCTTGCGCGTATCGAGTCAGAAGAGGGGTTGGCGCTGGTCACCCTGGAGAACGATCTCTACCGCCGCGCGCCGCGCAACCGGGTGGATGCTGCTCTGGCACGGCTGCAGCACCTGCTGGTCATCGACCATCAGGCGACCCCGACCGCCAACAAGGCAGATCTGGTGCTGCCAGCGGCCAGTTTTGCCGAGGCCGATGGCACCCTGGTGAACATGGAAGGGCGCGCCCAGCGCTTCTTCCAGGTCTATGCACCCGCCTTTTACAACGCCGATATTCAGGTGCGTGAAGGGTGGCGCTGGCTGGCGGCGCTGCAAGGGGCGATCGAACGCAAGCCGCTGCGCTGGCAGAACTTCGACCAGGTCAACCATGACTGTGCCACCAGCAATCCGCTGCTCGCTACCATGCTGGAAGCGGCGCCCAACGCAGGCTTGCGGATCCGTGGCATGCGACTGGCCCGTGAGCCGCATCGTTACAGCGGTCGCACCTCCATGCTGGCGGATCAGAACGTCAGCGAGCCGCGGGTAGCGCAAGATCCCGACTCCCCCTTCAACTTCTCCATGGAAGGGTATGCCGGAGCCCGTCAGCCGCTGCCGCAAGTACCGTTCGCCTGGGCGCCGGGCTGGAACTCTCCCTCCGCCTGGAACAAGTTCCAGGATGAAGTGGGTGGCAAACTGCGCGCTGGCGATCCGGGTCGCCGTCTGCTGGAAGCAACAGACCCGCAGGCAGAAGGCAAGGAGCCGCTCGGCTGGTTCACCACCATCCCCGCCCCCTTCAAGGCCGCAGAGGCGCTGCAAGTGGTCAATTATGCCCAGCTGTTTGGCGGCGAGGAGCTCTCCGCTCGCAGCCCGGTCATTCAGGCCCGGATGAACGAACCCGAGCTGGTGCTCAATCCCCTTGATGCGCAGCGTCTGGCCCTCCACGGGGGCAGTCAGGTCTCCTTCTCCTGGGGCGGTAGCCACTGGCAACTGCGTCTGCGGCTGAGCGAGCAGCTGAGCGCCGGTCTGGTGGGGCTCCCCCTTGGGGTGAACGGCCTGCCGACGGCCCTGCAACAAGCCTCAATCACTAACCTGCAGGAGGTGATCGCATGAGCGAGTCGCTGATCGATCTGTTGCTGGAGGTGGGCAAGGCACTGATCGTGCTGGTGGGGATCGTGGGGGCTGGCGCCTTCATGAGCTTCATCGAGCGCCGTCTGCTGGCCCTGTGGCAGGATCGCTACGGCCCCAACCGGGTGGGGCCGTTTGGTCTGCTCCAGCTGGCCGCCGACATGATCAAGATGTTCTTCAAGGAGGACTGGATCCCGCCGTTCGCTGATCGGCGGATCTTTATCCTGGCCCCCATCATCGCCTTCACCGCCTTTATTCTGGCGTTTGCGGTGGTGCCCATCACCCCCACCTGGGGCGTGGCGGATCTCAATGTGGGGCTGCTCTACATCCTGGCCATCGCGGGGCTGGCGGTCTATGCGGTGCTGTTCGCCGGCTGGTCGAGCAACAACAAATACTCATTGCTCGGCAGCTTGCGCGCCTCGGCCCAGACCCTCTCCTACGAGGTGTTTCTCGGGCTATCCCTGATGGGGATTGTGATCCAGACCGGCAGTTTCAACCTGCGGGATATCGTCGAGGCACAAGCAGACTTGTGGAACGTGGTGCCCCAGATCCTGGGCTTTGTCACCTTCCTGTTTGCCGGTGTCGCCGTCACCCACCGTCACCCGTTCGATCAGCCGGAAGCCGAGCAGGAGCTCGCCGATGGCTATCACATCGAGTATGCGGGGATGAAGTGGGGTCTCTTCTTCGTGGGCGAATATATCGGCATCGTGCTGATCTCCTCGCTCATTGTGACCCTCTTCTTCGGTGGCTGGCACGGCCCCTGGCTGCCCCCCTTCATCTGGTTTGCCCTGAAGACCGCCTGTTTCATGGTGTTCTTCATCCTGCTGCGGGCCTCCCTGCCTCGCCCGCGCTTTGACCAGGTGATGTCGTTTGGCTGGAAAGTCTGCTTGCCGCTGACCCTGATCAATATGCTGGTCACCGCGGCAGTTGTACTGATAAGTACGCAGTGAGGCACTCAATATGAAAATTGTTAGCATTATTCAGGGTGTCGGCACCCAGTTACGCAGTCTGGCCATGGTCTTCTCCCATGCCTGGCGGCCCCGTGAAACCCTCAACTATCCGGAGCAGGCAGTCTATGCGGCCCCCCGCTACCGCGGTCGCATCGTGCTGACCCGCGACCCCGACGGGGACGAGCGCTGCGTGGCCTGCAACCTCTGCGCAGTTGCCTGCCCGGTCGGCTGCATCTCGCTGCAAAAATCCGAGCGGGAAGATGGTCGCTGGTATCCGGAGTTCTTTCGCATCAACTTCTCTCGCTGCATCTTCTGCGGCCTGTGTGAAGAGGCTTGCCCCACCACCGCCATCCAGCTGACACCGGATTTCGAGATGGGTGAGTATCGCCGCCAGGATCTGGTGTACGAGAAGGAAGATCTGCTGATCAGCGGGCCAGGCAAATACCCGGACTACAACTTCTATCGCATGAGCGGGATGGCCA
The DNA here is from genome assembly GCF_040908355.1 of Aeromonas sp. R2-2. Taxonomy (NCBI): domain Bacteria; kingdom Pseudomonadati; phylum Pseudomonadota; class Gammaproteobacteria; order Aeromonadales; family Aeromonadaceae; genus Aeromonas; species Aeromonas sp. R2-2. The sequence continues at coordinate 25,848 of NZ_JBFODQ010000026.1, forward strand.
TCGACGGCAAACCGAAAGGGGAAGCCGAAAACGAAGCCAAACCCATCGATGTCAAGAGCCTGCTGCCCTGAGGAGTCAATCATGGAACTGGCATTTTATGCCTCGGCCCTGGTGGCCATTTACAGCACGCTGCGGGTGATCAGCACCAGCAACCCCATGCATGCGCTGCTTAATCTAATTATCTCCCTCATCGCCGTGGCCATGATCTTCTTCTGCCTGGGTGCCGCCTTTGCCGGCGCCCTGCAGGTGATCGTCTACGCCGGCGCCATCATGGTGCTGTTCGTGTTTGTGGTCATGATGCTGAACCTAGGCTCAGCGCAGGCGCAGGAGAAAAAGTGGCTCACCCCCATGACCTGGGGGGGCCCTGCCCTGCTCTCGCTGATCCTGCTGGGCTTTCTGGCCCACGGCATTCTCGGGGTGACCGGGGGCCTGATCGGAGTGACCGAGGTGACCGCCAAGCAGGTGGGTGTCGAGCTCTTTGGCCCCTATGTGCTGGCGGTGGAGCTTGCCTCCATCCTGCTGCTGGCGGGTCTGGTAACCGCCTATCACCTGGGCCGGGAAGACAAGAGTGGTGAAGTGCTCTCCGTCCCCCGCACAGCATCCCGCTCTGCACAAGAAGGAGGTCAGCAATGAATGGAATCCCCATGGAGCACGGGCTTTTGCTGGCCGCGGTGCTCTTCTGCATCGGCTTGTGCGGTCTGCTGATCCGCCGCAACCTGCTCTACATCCTGATGAGTATCGAGATCATGATGAATGCCTCGGCACTGGCGTTTGTGGTGGCGGGTAGCCGCTGGGCCCAGGCTGATGGCCAGATCATGTATATCCTGGTGATTTCTCTGGCGGCAGCGGAGGCCAGTATCGGCCTTGCCCTGTTACTGCTGCTCTATCGTCGTTACCACACCCTGAACGTGGACACTGTGAGCGAGATGCGCGGATGAGCCTCTTATATCTGACTTTTCTATTTCCGCTGCTGGGATGGCTGGTGTTGGCCTTCTCCCTCGGCCGGTTTGGTGAGCGTACCTCGGCGCTGATCGGGGTAGGCTCCATTGGCCTGTCGGCCCTCACTACCCTGTGGGTGGGCATCGACTTTCTGGGCAACCCGCCCGAGGGGGGCGTCTATGTCCAGCGCCTGTGGCAATGGATGGCGGTGGGCAACTTTACCCCGAGCTTCTCGCTGGCACTGGATGGCCTGTCGCTGACCATGCTGGGGGTGGTGACCGGGGTGGGTTTCTTCATCCACCTGTTCGCCTCCTGGTATATGCGCGGGGAAGAGGGTTACTCCCGCTTCTTCACCTACACCAACCTCTTTATCGCCAGCATGCTGTTCCTGGTGCTGGCCGATGACCTGCTGTTTGTCTACCTCGGCTGGGAAGGGGTAGGGCTGTGCAGCTATCTGCTGATCGGCTTCTACTACAAGGATCGCAAGAACGGAGCGGCGGCCCTCAAGGCATTTGTCGTGACCCGGGTGGGTGATGTCTTCCTCGCCATCGGCCTGTTTATCCTCTATCGGGAACTGGGCACCCTCAATATCCACGAGCTGCTGGTGCGCGCACCGACCCTGTTTGCCGAGGGCTCCCCTGCCCTGTCGCTGGCCTGCCTGATGCTCTTGGGCGGCGCGGTCGGCAAATCGGCACAGCTGCCGCTGCAAACCTGGCTGGCGGATGCGATGGCAGGCCCGACCCCTGTCTCGGCGCTGATCCACGCCGCCACCATGGTGACCGCCGGTGTCTACCTGATTGCCCGTACCCACGGCCTGTTCCTGCTGGCGCCAGAGATCCTCCATCTGGTCGGGCTGGTTGGCGCCATCACGCTAGTGCTGGCAGGCTTTGCCGCGCTGGTTCAGACCGATATCAAGCGGATCCTCGCCTACTCCACCATGAGCCAGATTGGCTACATGTTTCTGGCACTGGGTGTCGGCGCATGGGAAGGGGCCATCTTCCACCTGATGACCCACGCCTTCTTCAAGGCGCTGCTGTTCCTCTCCGCCGGTGCCGTTATCGTTGCCTGCCACCATGAGCAGAACATCTTCAAGATGGGTGGGCTGCGCAAGAGTCTGCCGCTGGTCTATGCCTGCTTCCTGGTGGGTGGCTCGGCGCTGGCGGCGTTGCCGCTGGTCACCTCCGGTTTCTACAGTAAGGACGCCATCCTGTGGCAAGTAGAGGCCTCTGGCCAAAGCGCGCTGCTGTGGGCCGGTCTGGCGGGGGCATTCCTCACCTCGCTCTATACCTTCCGGCTGATCTTTATCGCCTTCCATGGCAAAGAGCAGACCAAAGCCCATGCGGGCCACGGTCTGGCTCACCATCTGCCGCTGCTGGTATTGCTGGTGCTCTCCACCAGCATCGGCGCGCTGATCACCCCGCCACTGGCAGGTGTACTACCCGCAGGCCCGGGGGACCATATCGAAGAGGGGCGCCATGCGCTGGAGGTAGCCTCTGGCATCATTGCCATTACTGGCATTGTGCTGGCCGCGTTTCTGTTCCTTGGTGAGCGCCGTCTGGCCACCTCCATTGCCAACAGCGCGCCGGGCCGCCTGCTCAGCACCCTCTGGTTCAACGCCTGGGGCTTTGACTGGCTCTATGACCAGCTGTGGGTCAAGCCCTATCTGCTGGCCACTCGGCTGCTGGCCCGCGACCCGCTGGACTGGATGATGGGCCTGCCCGCCTGGTTTGCCCTGCGTGGCAACCAGCTGTTGGCCTGGACCGTGACCGGCAAGTTGCGCTGGTATGCCGCCTCCATGGGGATCGGCGCCGTGCTGGTGCTGGCGCTGTTGCTGCTGGGATAACGCGATGAACAACACGAAGATCGTACAGCCGGGCTGTTTGCTCTCCCTGATGGAACAAGGAGCGCAATCTCATATGAACTTGAACGAGAGCTGATACCGTGACCTTACTCTGGATCTTGCTAATTCCTTTTATCGGCGGCTTGCTCTGCTGGCAGATGGAGCGTCTCGGCGGGCAGTTTGTCCGCTGGGTTGCCCTGCTCTCCATGAGCGCCAGCCTGCTGCTCTCCTGTGCCATCTGGCTAAGTGGTGATTTCTCCCTTGCCACCACGGGCCTCGACAGCGCGGGCGTCTCCGGTGCTGCCTCCGCCTGGGCCGCCGAGTGGCGCCTGCCGTGGATCCCCCGCTTCGGCATCTCCCTGCATCTGGCAGTGGATGGTTTGTCACTGCTGATGGTCATCCTCACCTGCTTTATCGGGGTACTGGCCATCCTCTGTTCGTGGAAAGAGATCGTGCAACGCATCGGCTTCTTCCATCTGAACCTGCTCTGGATCCTGGGTGGCGTGCTCGGCGTCTTTATGGCGCTGGATCTGTTCCTCTTCTTCTTCTTCTGGGAGATGATGCTGGTTCCCATGTACTTCCTGATTGCGCTCTGGGGCCATTCGGTCACTGACGGCAAATCACGGATCAACGCGGCGACCAAGTTCTTCATCTACACCCAGGTGAGCGGCCTGATCATGCTGGTGGCCATCATCGGGCTGGTGCTGACCCACCAGCATGCCACCGGTGTCTTCACCTTCAACTATCTGGATCTGCTCAATACCCCGATGAGCAAGGGTGTACAGTGGCTGCTGATGCTGGGCTTCTTCATCGCCTTCGCGGTCAAGATGCCGCTGGTGCCGCTGCACGGCTGGCTGCCGGATGCCCACAGTCAGGCGCCGACCGCAGGCTCGGTGGACCTGGCCGGTATTTTGCTGAAAACCGCGGCCTATGGACTGCTGCGCTTTGCCCTGCCGCTGTTCCCGGAAGCCTCCGCCGAATTTGCTCCCTACGCCATGGTGCTGGGTCTTGTCGGCATCGTGTATGGCGCCATCGTGGCCTTTGCCCAGACCGACATCAAACGGCTGGTGGCCTACACCAGCATCTCCCACATGGGTTTTGTGATGATCGCTATCTATTCGGGTAGCGAAGTGGCCCTGCAGGGTGCCGTTGTGCAGATGATCGCCCACGGTCTCTCCGCCGCCGGCCTCTTCATCCTCTGCGGTCAGCTCTACGAGCGCCTGCACACCCGCGATCTGCGCCAGATGGGTGGTCTGTGGGGACGCCTGCGCTATCTGCCGGGTGTGATGCTCTTCTTCTCGGTCGCCTCTCTGGGCATGCCGGGCACCGGCAACTTCGTCGGCGAGTTCCTGATCCTGATCGGCAGCTTCCAGGTCGCCCCGGTGATCACTGCGGTCGCTACCTTCGGTCTGGTGCTGGCCTCGGTCTACTCCCTCATCATGCTGCAGCGCGCCTGCTTTGGCCCGGCCAAAGACGAGAGCATCCTGAAAGGACTGGATCGCCGCGAACTGACCATGATGATGGTAATTGCGGGCCTGCTGGTTCTGCTTGGCCTCTATCCCCAACCCGTGATTGATACCGCCAGCAGCAGCCTTATCAACGTGCTGCACTGGTATCTGCTGCCAACTGCTGGAGCTCTGCAATGACTTTCTCCGCTTCCCAACTGCTGGCACTGCTTCCCCTGCTGCTGACCACCGGGGCCATGGCGGCCCTGATGCTGGCCATCGCTTGGCGCCGCTGTGTCACCACCGCCTTTACCGTGACCATTGTTGGCCTCAACCTTGCTCTGTTCTCGCTGCCCATCGTGATGGCGCAAGGGGATCAGGGGGTCACCCCGCTGCTGCAAGTTGACAGTTACGCCGTCTTCTACATGGGACTGGTGCTCATCGGCGCCCTGGCCACCTGCACCTTCGGTCAATCGTGGCTGAAAGCCTACCCGGACAACCGGGAGGAGTTCTTCCTGCTGCTGCTGATCGCCACCGCTGGTGGTCTGGTGCTGGCCTGCTCTCGTCACCTCGCCTCTCTCTTTATCGGGATCGAGATGCTGACCCTGCCGATGTTCGGTCTGGTGGGTTACGCCTACCGCGAGCGCCACTCGCTGGAAGCGGCAGTGAAGTACATGGTGCTCTCTGCCGCCGCCACCGCCTTCCTGTTGTTTGGCATGGCGCTGCTCTATGCGCAGGCAGGCAGCCTGAGCTTTGCAGCCCTGGGGCAGACCCTGGCCGAGAGCCCGGCTCACCATCCGCTGCTGATGGGCGGTTTGGGGTTAATGCTGGTCGGCTTTGCCTTTAAACTCTCCCTGGCCCCCTTCCACCTCTGGACCCCGGATGTCTACGAAGGTGCCCCGGCACCGGTCGCCACCTTCCTCGCCACCGTAAGTAAGGTGGCGGTCTTTGCCGTGCTGCTGCGCTTCTATCTGGCGGTACCGGCGGCGAGCGATCCCATGATCCACTGGCTGCTGGCAGCCATGGCGGTCATCTCCATCCTGGTCGGCAACCTGCTGGCCCTGGTGCAGACCAACGTCAAACGGATGCTGGGTTACTCCTCCATCTCCCACTTCGGTTACCTGCTGGCGGTGATCGTGGCGAGCCGATTCGGCCAGATGCCGGTGGAAGCAGCCGGGGTCTACCTGCTGATGTATCTGTTCACCAGCCTGGGTGCCTTTGGGGTGGTGAGCATGATGTCGAGCCCCTATCGCGGCAAGGATGCAGACTCCCTGCACAGCTATCGCGGTCTGTTCTGGAAGCGCCCCTATCTGACTGCCGTACTGACGGTGATGATGTTGTCACTCGCGGGCATCCCGATGACCCTCGGCTTTATCGGCAAGTTCTACCTCATCGGCGTCACCGTCGAGGCGCAGCTCTGGTGGCTCTCCGGTGCCATCGTGCTCGGCAGCGCACTGGGTCTCTACTACTACCTCAAGGTGATGGTGACCCTCTATCTGCGCGAACCGGGTATGCAGCAGCGCGATGCCAGCGCCGACTGGGCTCTCTCCTCCGGTGGAGTGGTAGTGCTGCTCTCTGCAGCGCTAGTGGTGTTGCTGGGGCTCTATCCCCAGCCGGTCATCAGCCTGGTACAAGGGTTCCAGCACGTGGTATTGCAGTAACCTTTACCGTCGCTACCCCTCATTACCCGCAAAACCGGCAGCCTTGGCTGCCGGTTTTCTATTTGCGGACCGACAGCATCGCGCACTCCGCGAGCCAGCAAATGACAGATCAATCAGCGAGGGTGATGTCCATCATGGTTTTTGCCATACAACCAGAACCGGGCGAGATCCTCATACCCTCTTGAATTCCTTATTGATATATTGGTTATATTCTGGAATGGAGTTCAGATTGATGAAGCAACACTACGTTTGCCAATTTAACCCGACAGAACTGGCTGCCACGCTGGCACCCTTGCAAGGAGGCAAGCTGACCATACTGCTGGCCGAACAGGATTGCGCTCAGGTCCCCCTGTTGCAGCAGTTGTGCCGCGACTTCAACATCGCCCTGGATGGCGCCATCTTCCCCCAGCTGATCGGTGCGCAAGGCTTGTTGCCGCAAGGGGCCTGGCTACTGCCCAGAGCCAACCCCTATCACGCCACACTGCTGCCCCTGACACCGCAGGCCAGCGCAGCATCCCTTGCCCAACTGATTGCGGAACAGGTGGAGAGCATGCTGGCCACCTGGCCAACCCCTTCGCAGCCACCAACCCTGTTTCTGACCTTCGACAACCTCATTCCCAATATCGCCTCCATTCTGGATGCGCTTTATCTGCAACTGGCCAATCGCGTCAACTATGCCGGCGCCAATGCAGGCAGCAGCAGCTTCACCCCCCTTGCCTGCCTGTTCGACAATCAACGGCAACTTGCCTACGGGGTCACCTGCACGCTGCTGCCCAGCAACAGCTTTCCCTTTCTGGAACATGGTTACCAACTCTCGGCCCAACCGATGCTGGCCACCAGCAGTGAAGCGAACAAGATTGCCTACATCGACTGGCAACCGGCCTTTCAAAAATATCAGGGGCTGATCAGCCAGCAATTCCAGCACACTATGGTGCGCGAGGAGCTCTACCGTTTCGTGGTGCACATGCCACTGGGCCTGCTGCGGGCCAACGGGGATGTGATTGTCAGGATCCCCGTCGAGGCAAACGATGACGGCGCCCTGCTCTGCGCCGGCGAGGTTGCAGAGCACAGCATCCTCACCCTGCTGAAGGCGCCAGAGAGTGCCACCGCACATGCCTGCTCACTGGCCAGGCGCCTCAACCAGCAACAAACCCTCACCCGGGCACACTTGCTGGAGGTCTACTACTGCGCGGGACGCCAGCTGCACTTCGACCAGCAGACGGTGACCGAGCTGCGCACCCTGCTGACCCACTCGGGGGCCGGCGATCTGGCAGGAGCCCTCTCCCTTGGCGAAATTGGCAGCGTGCGCCATGGGGATTACCCCCAATTTCATAACGGCGCCATTCTCTGTAACGGGGCAGTGATATGAACAACGACCACGCCATGGCCATCGTCTGCGATCTGGCGCTCTGCATCGGGCGTGAAGTCACGCTGGATGCGCTGCTCACCAAGGTACTGCAACGTTTTATGCATCACTGCGCCACGCCGGTTGGCGCGGTATTGCAGCAGCAACAGGAGGGATACAAGCTGCTCAAGGTGATCGGCGACGAGCAGTTGCGTCAGCACACCGGCACCACCCTGACCCTGCCTGGGTGGGTCAGCGAGGAGGAGCACTGCCTGCTGCAACAGACACTCCCCCTGCCGGGCAGCCGCCCCTACCAGTTTGCCTATCGGCTCAAGGTTGAAGGAGGTTATCTCATCTTGCTGCTCGCCCCCCAGCCACATCAGCAGATCGTACCGGTCTGCCATCTGTTCAGCCCGGTGCTCGGCAACCTGGCCCGCGCCATTTCCCTCTGCAAGGACAGCGAGCTGCTCGCCCTGCGTCAGCAGGCCGAACTGAAGGATCTGAAACACTTCAACGAATCCCTGCTCAAGGCCATCCCGATCCCGGTGTTCTACAAAGATATCGAAGGGCGATTTCTGGGCTGCAACCAGGCCTTCAATCAGGTGATCGGCCTCGGCAAGGAGGCGCTGCTGGGTCGACGAGTCGAGGAGCTGCTGCCAGTCGGGCTTGCCGAGGCCTACAGCATGCGGGAAGCCGAGCTGCTGCGAAGTCGCCAGCCCCAGTGCATCGAACAGCAGTTGCATGACCGCAATGGCATGCGCTATCAGGTCATCTGTTTCAAGGATCTCTTCTATGACCATCAGGGGATGGTTGCAGGCATCATCGGCACCCTGGTCGACATCACCCGCCTCAAGGAGAGCGAGCGCCACCAGCGTGACCTGCTGTTCCAGACCATCAGTGCCCTCGCCAGCGCCATCAGCCACAAGGATCGCAACAGTGCGGGCCATGAGCTGAGGGTGCGCGATTTGGCACTGGCCATCGGGCAGGCCATGCAACTGCGGCAAGAGCGGCTGGATGCGCTGGGACTGGCGGCCATGGTGCACAATATCGGCCTGCTGCAGATCCCCACCGAGATCATCACTCGCCCCCGTGAATTGCGGCCGGTGGAGTTCGAACTGATCAAGCAGCACCCCCAAGCCGGCCACGATATTCTCAAACAGATCGACTTCCCCTGGCCCATCGCCACCATAGTGCTGCAGCACCACGAAAACCTCGATGGCAGCGGCTATCCGCAGGGGCTGGCGGGCAACGCCATTACCCTGGAGGCGCGCATTATCCGGGTGGCCGACTCGCTGATCGCCATGACCTCCCATCGCCCGTTCCGCCGGGCCATGCCCCTGAGTGACGCCTTTGCCGAACTGACCCGCTATGCCGGGATCCATTACGATGAAAAAGTGGTCAATAGCTGTATCGTGCTCTGGCAGACCGGCTACCACTTCGGTCCTCCCATCAGTCAACTTGCAGACAAGGCGGGATAAGATGTCCGAACTCCTCACCTCCTGTGCACTCCCCCACCCACTGACCGATGCGCTCCCCTCCTCGGCGCTGTTGCTGACCCAGGTGATGGATCAGCTTCCCTATCGGGTGCTGCTCAAAGACACCCGCTTCAGCTACATCGCGGGCAACCGCCTGCTGGCGGCGGATCTCGCCCTCTCCCCAGAGGCACTGGTGGGCAAGAATGACTGCGACTTCTTTCCCCCCGAACTGGTACAGCGCTATCGGGAGGATGACGCCCGAGTCATGCGCGAGGGGATACACCAGCACATCGAAGAGCCCTATCTGAAGGGGGGAGAAGCCCGCTGGCTCAGCACCACCAAGTTTCCCCTGCGTGATGAGGCGGGGGTCATCGTGGGGGTCGGCGTCTTCTTCGAAGACATTACCGAGCAGAAGTGGCAGCAGGAGAAACTGCAACAGTACAGCTGGACCCAGCAGGCGATCAGCCGCGCCCACCACGCTCTGCTCAAACCGGGCGATGAGCCGCAACTGCTGCAGGATATCTGCGATGCCATCGCCGTCGATGACCGTTTTCCGCTGGTTGCAGTGCTGCAAGGCCAGCCCGAACTCGCCCAACCGCCGATGATCGTGGCGCAGGCAGGCAGTGCCGATGCATCGGAACAAACGCTTTGGTTGAACGATGAGGCCCTCACCCAGGCCATCCTCCACCAGCGGCGTCTCAATCAGGTGATCTTCCACGAGCGGCCCCATACCAGCCGCCACCCGTTGCGATCCCGCCTGCTGATCCCCTTGCCACTGCAGGAGGATCTGGCCGGTGCGCTGATCATTCACAGCGACCAGCCACGGTTGTTCAGCCAGGAGGAGGAGCAACTCTTCATCCAGCTGACCGACTACCTCACCTATGGCCTGCAGGCGCGCCATACCCAGCAGGCTTATCTGCGCTCGCAACAGGAGAAGATCTTTCATGCCCGCCAGCTGGAGCTGGCACTGGAAGATGCGCTGGGTGCCATCGCCGCCGTGCTGGAGCAGCGCGATCCCTATACCGCTGGCCATCAGAAACATGTGGCCAAGCTGGCCCAAGCCATCGGCCGGGAGCTCAGGCTGGAAGAGAAGCGGCTGCGAGGGATCTATCTGGGCGCCATGGTGCACGATATCGGCAAGATCCAGGTTCCGGCCGAAATTCTCACCAAACCGGAGCGCCTCACGCCACTGGAGTTCGAGCTGGTCAAGGAACACCCCGCCATCGGCTATCTGGTGCTCAAGGATATCGACTTCCCCTGGCCCATCGCCCGGATGATCCACCAGCACCACGAGTATCTCGATGGCTCCGGCTATCCGCTGGGACTCAAGGGGGATGAGATCCTGCTGGAGGCCCGCATCCTCACCGTCGCCGATATCGTCGAATCCATGTCCTCTGATCGCCCCTATCGCGCCGCCCTCGGCATTCCCCAAGCCAGGGAGCAGATCATCCAGATGCGCGGCCATCAGCTCGATGCGGATGTGGTGGATGCCTGTCTGCGGATCCTCGACCGGGGAGACTTTATCCCCCAACCGCTCGGCAAGCCGTAACGACACGGATAAAAAAACCGGCCAATTGGCCGGTTTCTGTTTTTATGCGCTGGTGCTGTCTCTATTAACCCAGACGAACCCGGGCGTTGCGGAACATCCGCATCCAGGCGCCGTCCTCGCCCCAGTTGTCCGGGTGCCAGGAGTTGGCCACGGTGCGGAACACCCGCTCCGGGTGCGGCATCATGATGGTGGCACGACCATCAGTGGTGGTCACGGCGGTGATACCATCCGGCGAGCCGTTGGGGTTGGCCGGGTACTGCTCGGTCACGCTGCCGCGGTTGTCGACAAAGCGCAACCCTACCAGACCGCTCTGCTGCAGCGCGTTCAGGTGAGCGGCATCGCGCACCTCGACACGCCCTTCCCCGTGGGAAACGGCAATGGGCATCACCGAGCCAGCCATCCCCGCGAAGAAGGCCGACGGGGACTCCTGTACCTGCACCAGACTGAAGCGCGCCTCGAAGCGCTCGGAGCGGTTGCGTACAAAGCGCGGCCAGAGATCGGCACCCGGGATGAGTTCTCGCAGGTTGGACATCATCTGGCAACCGTTGCAGACACCCAGAGAGAGGGTATCGCCGCGCTCGAAGAAGCGCTGGAACTGCTCGCGGGCGTTGTCGTTGAACAGGATGGACTTGGCCCAGCCTTCACCGGCCCCCAACACATCACCGTAGGAGAAGCCGCCACAGGCCACCAGGGTCTGGAACTCCTCCAGCTTGATGCGACCGGAGAGAATATCGCTCATATGGACATCGACCGCCGCGAAACCGGCACGATCGAACGCCGCCGCCATCTCCACGTGGGAGTTGACCCCCTGCTCACGCAGCACCGCCAGACGGGGGGAGACCCCACGGGCAATGTAAGGTGCAGCCACATCCTCGGACGGGTTGTAAGTCAGCTTGGCATGCAGACCCGGATCGGTGGCGTCCTGACGAACAGCATGCTCCTGATCCGCGCACTCTGGGTTGTCGCGCAGGCGCTGCATCTGCCAGCTGGTCTCGCCCCAGATGGTGCGAAGAGCGGTACGGCTGGCACGATAGACCTCCTGACCGCCCCGCTGCAAGGTGATGAGATCCCCTTCGCGCACGGTGCCGAGCACATGGGAGCAGGCTGCCAGACCGTGACCGGCCAGCAGGGTCATCACCGCCTCTTTATCTTCACGACGCACCTGAATGACGGCGCCCAGCTCTTCGTTGAACAGCGCCGGCAGCAGCTCGCCGCCGATGCGATCGAGCTGGATGTCGAGGCCGCAGTGGCCGGCAAACGCCATCTCGGTCAGGGTGACGAACAGGCCACCGTCGGAGCGGTCGTGGTAGGCGATCAGTTTGCGATCAGCCACCAGCGCCTGAATGGCGTTGAAGAAGCCCTTGAGCTGGACCGGATTGTCGAGATCCGGCGCCTTGTCACCCAGCTGGCGATAGACCTGCGCCAGCGCCGAGGCGCCGAGGCGCTGCTTGCCATTGCCAAGGTCGATGAGGATAAGGTCGGTTTCACCGAGATCGGTACGCAGTTGCGGAGTAACCGTGTTGCGCACATCCTCGACCCGGGCAAAGGCGGAGATGAGCAGGGAGAGCGGCGAGGTGACGCTGTGCTCCTTGCCATCCTGCTGCCAGCGGGTCTTCATGGACATGGAGTCCTTGCCCACCGGAATGGTGATGCCAAGGGCCGGGCAGAGCTCCTCACCCACCGCCTTGACCGCCTCATAGAGCCCGGCATCTTCGCCCGGGTGACCGGCGGCGGCCATCCAGTTGGCGGAGAGCTTGACCCGTTTGAGCGAGCCGATGTGAGCCGGTGCCAGGTTGGTGAGTGCTTCCGCCACCGCCATACGAGCGGAGGCGGCGTGGGAGAGCAGCGCCACCGGGGTGCGCTCGCCCATCGACATGGCTTCGCCGTGGTAGCTGTCGTAGGTGGCGGCAGTGACGGCGCAATCGGCCACCGGGATCTGCCAAGGGCCAACCATCTGGTCGCGGTTGACCAGACCGGTCACGCTACGATCGCCGATGGTGATAAGGAAGGACTTCTCCGCCACGGTCGGTAGACGCAGCACCCGCTCGGCAGCTTCGCCCAGGGTGATGCCATCGAGTTGGAGCGCTTTGCCTTGGGCAGGCAGGCTTGCAACATCGCGATGCATCTTGGGGGTCTTGCCCAGCAGCACATCCAGCGGCAAATCGATGGGGTGGTTGTCAAAATGCTGATCGGAGAGCGTCAGGTGCTTCTCTTCGGTGGCAGTACCGATGACGGCATAGGGTGCGCGCTCGCGCTCGCACAGCGCCTTGAACAGCGGCAGCTTCTCCCTGGCTACCGCCAGCACGTAACGCTCCTGGGATTCGTTGCACCAGATCTCGAGCGGGCTCATGCCCGGCTCGTCGTTCGGGATGGCACGGAGGTCGAAGCGACCGCCGCGATCGCCATCGCTCACCAACTCCGGCATGGCGTTGGAGAGGCCGCCTGCCCCCACGTCGTGGATGAAGACGATGGGGTTATCGTCCCCCAGCTGCCAGCAGCGGTCGATCACCTCCTGACAGCGGCGCTCCATCTCGGGGTTGTCACGTTGCACCGAGGCAAAATCGAGATCTTCGGCCGACTGGCCGGAAGCCATGGAGGAAGCTGCGCCGCCGCCCAGACCGATGTTCATCGCCGGGCCACCCAGCACGATGAGGGCCGCCCCGACCGGGATCTCCCCTTTCTGGACGTGTTCGGAGCGGATATTGCCGATGCCGCCCGCCAGCATGATGGGTTTGTGGTAGCCACGTACCTCGACACCGTTGTGGCCCGGCACCTCCTCTTCGAAGGTACGGAAGTAGCCGAGAATGGCCGGACGGCCGAACTCGTTGTTGAAGGCGGCGCCGCCGAGCGGCCCCTCCTGCATGATATCAAACGCGCTGACGATGCGGCTCGGCTTGCCAAAATCCTGCTCCCAGGGCTGCTCAAAGCCGGGGATGCGCAGGTTGGAGACGGAGAAACCGACCAGACCCGCCTTGGGCTTGGCACCGCGACCGGTGGCACCCTCGTCGCGGATCTCGCCGCCGGAGCCGGTGGCTGCCCCCGGGAAGGGGGAGATGGCGGTCGGGTGGTTGTGGGTCTCCACCTTCATCAGGATGTCGACTTGCTCCTGATGATACTGGTACTCGCCGCTGGCCGGGCTCGGGAAGAAGCGGCCACCCTGGCTCCCTTCCATCACGGCGGCGTTGTCTTTATAAGCAGAGAGGACATGATCCGGCGTCTGCTCGAAGGTGTTCTTGATCATCTTGAACAGCGACTTGGGCTGCTGCTCACCATCGATGGTCCAGTCGGCGTTGAAGATCTTGTGGCGACAGTGCTCGGAGTTTGCCTGGGCAAACATGTAGAGCTCGATATCGTTGGGGTTGCGACCCAACTTGGTGAAGTTCTCCACCAGATAGTCGATTTCGTCGTCGGCCAGCGCCAGACCGAGCGCCACGTTGGCTTCGGCCAGGGCTGCGCGACCACCGCCCAGCACATCCACCTGGGTGAAGGGGCGCGGCTCGTGGTGAGCAAACAGGGCGGCAGCTTCGCTCATCTCGGCAAACACCACTTCCATCATCCGATCATGAAGCACGGCGGCAATGGCACTGCGCTGGGCGGCACTCAGCTCACCCAGCCCCTTGATGGTCAGGTAATAGGCAATACCACGCTCCAGCCGCTTGACCTGTTTCAGGCCGCAGTTGTGGGCGATGTCGGTTGCTTTGGAAGACCAGGGGGAGATAGTGCCGGGGCGGGGGGTAACAAGAAACAGCTGACCGCTGGGGGTGTGTTCGGGGATGGTCGGGCCGTAGCGCAAGAGCTGGCCCAAGGTCGCTCGCTCGGGGGGAGAGAGGGGGCTTGTCAGCTCGGCAAAGTGCACATACTCGGCATAGACATCCTCTATCTCTACTCCGCTCTCTACTCCACTCTCGTTTCTCATCTGTGCGAAGCGTTGCAGCAGTTTTTGGACACGAAAATCAGACAGTGCTGGGGCACCACGCAAGATATCCATATGACCTTTCTCACCAAGTTTTAAAGTGGGGGGGAATTGAGACGCGCGTATTATAGGGATCTGGCTCACAGCGGACAAACGTTTTTCTCACTTCGTGCAGTGTGACTCTGCGCACACTCTCTGGTATAAAGGTGCCTCTTTTTTGACAAATGCCGATTTTTTCAACAAAGGTACTCACCTACTTGCGCTGCATTTTTCGACTGTTTATCGGGCTGTTGTTGACGCTGACACTGGTTGGCTGCGACTTCTATAGCCCCTCCAGCCAGCTGGAGCAGATCCGCCAGCGAGGCGAGATCCGGGTTGGCACCATCTATGGTCCCACCTCCTATTACCAGCGTGACGACCTCGCCCAGGGGTTCGATTACGAGCTGGCGCAAAATTATGCCGACTGGTTGGGGGTGAAACTCACCATCATCCCGGTCGACACCACTGACCAACTGGTCACCCTGCTGAAAAAGGGCAAACTCGATCTGGCGGCTGCCGCCATCATGGTCACCCCCGAGCGACGCGAGCTGTTTCGCTTCGGCCCGGGCTTCTACCAGGTCTCCCCCAAACTGGTCTACCGCAACGGCAAACCCAAGCCGGCCTCATTGAACGATATCAAGGGCAAGCTGGTGGTGGCCGCCGGCTCCACCGGTGAAGATCTGCTCAAAGAGATGAGCAAAGAGAATCCGAAACTAGCCTGGAGCACCAGCGACAACGCCGATGTGGAGGAGCTGCTCAAACAGGTGGTGGATGGCAAGATTGACTACACGGTGGTGCAGGATACCGTGCTGGCCCGTACCCAGCGCTACTACCCGGAGCTCACCGAGGGGCTGACCCTGGCCCAGAAGCAGACCGTTGCCTGGGCCATGAGCAAGCTGCCCGATGACAGCCTCTATGCCAGCGTGATCGACTTCTTCGGTCAGCGCTTTATGGATGGTGCCATCGCCAAGCTGGACGAGAAGTACTTCGGCCACGTGCAGAACTTCGACTTTGTCGATACCCGTACCTTCCTCAAGCGCGCCAAGAGCCTGCTGCCCAAGTACCAGCCGCTGTTCCAGACTCACGCCAAGAATATCGACTGGCGTCTGCTCGCCGCCATCAGCTATCAGGAGTCTCACTGGGACCCGCAGGCCCGCTCTTACACCGGCGTGCGCGGCATGATGATGCTGACCGAGCCAACCGCCAAGGCGATGGGAGTCAACGACCGGCTTCATCCGGAAGAGAGCATCAAAGGTGGCTCCCTCTATCTGCAACAGATGATGGAGAAGGTGCCGGATTCGGTGCCCGATGACGAGAAGGTGTGGTTTGCCCTCACCGCCTACAACATCGGTTACGGCCACATGATGGATGCCCGTCGCCTGACCAAAGAGCTCGGCAAAAATCCCGACGCCTGGAGCGACGTGAAAGAGGTGCTGCCGCTGCTGCAACAGGCGCGCTGGCACCGCAAGGTACGTTACGGCTATGCCCGTGGCAGCGAGGCGCGCAACTATGTCAACAACGTGCGCCAGTATTACCAGAGTCTGCTCTGGCTCGACAACGAGCAACAGAAGGCACATCAGCGGGAGAGTCTCGACAACGACAGCGAGCCCGAGCTGGCCGAGCGCCCCACCGCCATCGCCGAAGTGGTCAATCAGATCACCATGCGCTAACCAGCCATTATTCGGCTGTTTTCACGCAAACTTCTCTGTTACCATCGATTCACATCGGAGCCTATCCGAAATCGCATTGTTTTCATTATGTTGAGAGATTAAATAACAGCAATTTCGGATGGGCTCCATCAATGACCCAAGGCCTGGATGGCCACCTGAGTTGGGAGGAGACCAAGATGCAAAAACGTAGAAAAATCAGTCTGGTCAGAAAAGCGAAGTGCAGCTGGAGCCCCAGACGCAAACTCAAGCTTAATGACATCAAGCGCAATCTGTGGCGCAGAAATCGATCCTATACCCTGCTTATTGCAGAGCACACAGCATAAACCCGGCATTCGCCGGGTTTTTTTATCTTCTTTCTCACCTGAAAATCGTCTTACACCAGCGCAGCTTTGAACTGTACCGACCGCTTGGAGATCAGCGAGTTGCAGTGGTTGCAGAAGTAATCCACCGCGCCGCACGCCTTGAGACGCTCCAGCTCCTGCTGGCAGGTGGGGCAGATGGCCGTGACGCGAACAGGGGCCTGGCACTGGCCACAGGTTTGCTCCTTGCTGCGGGTGTCCAGTTCAGCCTGGCATGATGGACAAAGCAGGGCTTCCATAATCAACTCCTCGAAAAGTGGATCTGCCATGGTCTTGTTCCATGGCAG
>NZ_JBFODQ010000027.1:0-22413 GCF_040908355.1 Aeromonas sp. R2-2
CAGCCGGGATGATTGGCCTGCTGGTGCCAGCGCGAAGCGGTCTCGTGAAACAGGCGTTCGATGCTCTTGTCCCCCAGTTTTTGGCGAGCTTGCAGGAAGGCGCTGGGGGCAACGAAGGGGCGGTCGCCGGGCAACAGGATATCAAGCTGATTGACCAGCTGGGTCATGGGGACGTGGCGGAAGATGGCCATGCCGATGATGGCCCAGACTAGTCGCTCCATGGGCATGCGGCGACGGCGCAGGGTCACGACATCCTCTTCGGCGAGCAGCGTCGTGATGAGCTCGGGAGGAATGAGGTCAGAAAGTGACTCAAACTGAGCGGCATTGCTGGCGTGGAGGAAGTCGAGAGCGTGAGCGATACGCATAAAAAATCCGAAACCAATCAACAGGTTTCGGATTTTCACACAACAGAAGGATCGGTCAATGGATCCTTAACTGATCGGCATTATCCCAAGGGAGCCTCTTTTATTTCAGCCAATGCAGCGATCAGCGACGGCTGATATTGAGCGGGCCGAAGGTCTGCGCCACCGGCATGATCTCGATACTGTTGATGTTGACGTGGGCCGGTTGCTGGCTCACCCAGAGCACGGTATTGGCGATATCTTCCGGCTGGATCGAATCCACCCCCTGATAGACGGAGGCCGCCTTGGCATCGTCACCGTGGAAGCGCACGTTGGAGAACTCGGTGCCGCCGCACAGGCCCGGCTCCACGTTGGTGACGCGGATGGCGGTGCCCGCCAGATCGGCGCGCAGGTTGAGGCTGAACTGCTTCACGAACGCCTTGGTGGCGCCGTAGACGTTGCCGCCCGGATAGGGGTAGGTACCAGCGATGGAGCCGATATTGATGACGTGACCGCGATTGCGCGCCACCATGCCCGGCAGTAGCAATCGGGTGAGCAGGGTCAGACCACTGATGTTGGTGGCAATCATCTGCTCCCAATCTTCCAGATCCGCCTTGTGGGCCGGCTCCAACCCCAGCGCCAGACCGGCGTTGTTGACCAGCAGCTCCACCTCGTTCCAGGCGGCTGGCAGAGCGGCGATGGCAGCGTGGGTGGCCGCCTTGTCCTGCACGTCGAATGCCAGCGGCAGGAACTGCTCGCCCAGCTCGTCGGCCAGCACAGCCAGCCGCTCGGCGCGGCGACCGGTACCGATCACCTTGTAGCCCGCCTGCACCAGCTGGCGGCTGATGGCTTCACCAAAACCGGACGAGGCGCCCGTTACCATTGCAATCATCTGAACCTCCATATCTACACCGATATTGTTATTTATCTGTTTGAATCTATTCAGATTCATTCATCGCTCAATTCACGTCCGGTCGCCTTGCGCCAGACAAATACCACCAGATGGAGCAGCAACATGCCCGAGCCACCCAGCGCAAACAGCAGGCCGGTGAGGGCGTTGACCGAGGTGTCGGCGCCGCACCACCACCAGACCAGCCAGCCAATCAGGCCGATGACGAAGGCCTGGCCAGCGCAGACCGGACAGCGCCCCAGCTTGGCCCTGATGGCGGTGGCAAGACAGTTGTCGCAGCTCATCCTGCTCCTCGATTCTGCTCGTTCAACATGATCAGTTGGCCTGTGAAGACGGCTTGCGCGCCTGCGTGCGAGCCACTCTGCGCCGCTCACGCTCATCGTCGCTCGCCAGCGGCAGCACCAGTCGGTGGGCATGCTGGTCGCGGCCATAGTAGTCCGCCAGCCGCTGCTGGGGACGAAATCCCAATCCCTGATAAAGCGCCAGCGCCTCCTCGTTGGCATCTGCCACCTCCAGCCGGATCGCCCCCCAGCCAGCGGCCTTGCCCTCGTGGATCACCTGCTCCAGCAGACGGCGGGCCCAGCCCAGACGACGTACCGTCCAACGGATGGCCAGCGCCTGAATGACCAGCCGATCCCAGCCTCTGTGCTCCAGCAGGCAGAGATAGCCCATCAGCTGATGTTTCTCATCCAGCAGTAACAGGGTGCGCCCCTTGGCATGGGCCAGCAGATAGTGCCAGCGGCTGCGGCCAAAGGCGACTTCGGGAGGAAAACAGTAGCGTTCCAGATTAACGATGGCGCCCAGATCATCGGTTCGGGCCGCACGTACGGTCAACACGGGGAGTCCTTGTTCGGTTATTTATCCTCAGCACCAAAAATGCGACTTGTATCACAAGTTACCAAGGCGTCATATTAGGCACTGTAACCTCTTGTTTCCCCTCGCGCCATTGTCGTGCTTGTCGGTGCATCGAAGCCCACTGGGGATCCTGCCTGTTCAGGCAGTCTGATCTGTGGAGCCGAAAATATGAGTACCTATGTCATCGTCGAAGAGCTGGGCGACTGGCCTTGCCATGCCGATTATCTGCTAACCGCCCGCACCTATCTGCAACATGGCGTGCCGACCACCGGCGGGAGGCCCCGCATCATCAACCTCTGCCGCAATCTGGAGCACCTGAGCGCAGGCTACTACTGCTCGCTGCTGGCCCAGGCCCGCGGCCACCACTGCCTGCCGGGTCTGCAAGCCATCAGCCGACTGCAACCCCAGCAGCCACCGGCCAAGCTGTGGCGCAAGGCGCAGGGATGGCTGGCCCAGCAGAGCGAGGATCGGATTAGAGTGCGCGCCATCTTCGGCCAGTGCGAACAGAGCGAGCTGGCGGGGCTGGCCCGCTACTACTACGGCCTGAGCCAGCTGCCGCTGCAGGAGCTGACCCTCAAGCGCGGCCGCCACGGCTGGTCGGTGCGCCAGCAGCAGAGCCTGTCACCGCTGGAGCTGAGCCCAGGCGAGAAAGAGTTGATGCTGCACCACGCTCAGGCACTGGTGGGCACCGGTGACGAGGAGCAGGCGGCGCCGCTCTATCAGCTCGCCATTCTGGTCGACCCCAACGACGGCCGTGCCAGCAGTGATGGGCTGGCGCTGGAGCGCTTTATCCGGGCTGCCGCCGCCCAAGGCATCCGGGCCGAGATCCTGCCACCGTCGGCCATCGAGCGGCTGCCGGAGTTCGATACCCTCTGGCTGCGCGCCGAAACCGCAGTCGGCCACTACACCTTCGAATTTGCCCACCGTGCCGAGCAGCTGAAGATGCCGGTGATCGACAGCTCCCGCGCCATCCTCGCCTGCAGCAACAAGCTCTACCTCTACGAGCTGATGGTGCGCAGCGGCGTGCCCATGCCGCCCACCATGGTGGTGACCCGCCGCGGCCGCCACCATGTGGACGAGCTGGTGCAACGGCTCGGCCTGCCGCTGATGGTGAAGGTGCCCGACGGGGCACAGGGGCGCGATCTCGCCATGGCCAGCGACGAGCAACAGCTGGCCCGCCTGCTGGACGAGGGGCTGGGCCGCTCCGCCCTGCTCTTGGTGCAGAGCCGGATCCCCGCCGAGTTCGACTGGCGCATCGGCTTTCTCGACGGCTCGCCGCTGTTCGCCTGCCGCCGCTACCGGCCCGAACCCGGCAACCGCATTCGCCGCCGCAAGCACCCCCTCGACATGAGCCGCATCGAGGCGCTGCCGCTTAACGAGGTGCCGGAGCGGGTACTGCAGACCGCCCGCCGCGCAGTGCATCAACTCGGTAATGGCCTCTACGGGCTCGACTTGCGCCAGCAGGGGCGCGACTGCGTGCTGCTGGAGATCGTCGACAACCCCTGGATCCGCGGCGATATCGAAGACAAGGAGGCGCAGGATCTCTACGAGCGACTGGCCCGCGCCTTCCGCCAGCGGCTGGAAAACCGGGGCCAGACCACCGCATAACCGGTCCTGACCTTGTCGCCCCCAATGACAGAGAGGGCCCCGCGAAGGGGCCCTCTCTCATATCAAAGCGTGCTGTGGCAGACTTATTGCAGACGCAGGAAACGCCCGCTCAAGGGCGGTATCTCCACCGTTACGCTGCTGCCGCCAATGGCCAGACTCTCGCCGCTTTGCAGATCCACCAGCGCACTGCCGCTGCGCAGTTTGCCCGCCGGCAGGTTGTAGCTGAGCGCCGTGGTGGAGAGGTTGAGCAGGTAGACTATCTGCTCCCCCGCCGTCTGCTTGATGTCACCATAGAGGCTGCCCTCGGCCACCAGTTTGACTCGCTCTCCCTGATAGAGAGCGGGGTGCGCGGCACGCATCGCCAGCAACTGGGCCAGCCACTCTTTCAGCTCGGCCTGTTCGCTACCCGGCACAAAACCGGTGACAGCGGGCACTTTGCCGTCGCTGCGGGCCACATGATCGTCGCACAAGCCCTGCGCCGCACAGTCACCACCAACCTTGGCGGCAAAGCCCGGTACCTCGTCGCCAAACTCCTCGCCATAGTAGAAGGTGATGGGGCCGGAGCGGGCCGCCATAAAGCTGAAGGCTGCCTTGTGGCGCTGCCAGTACTCGGCCGACTTGAAGTTGCCACGCTCCAGCAGATCACCAAAACGCACCAGATCATGGTTGCCCAGCATCAGGTTCGGCATGGCGTGATTCGGGTAGTTCTCCACCTTGTTCCAGCTGGCATCGAGCACGCTGGCCCCCTGCCCGCCCTTGCCGGACTCCTCCACCGCCAGCGCCTGCACGATGCCGTAGCGTAGCGGGAAGTCGAATGCAGATGAGAGTGCCGGATTGTCGCTGCTGCCGTAAGCCTGGGCGCGAATATCGTCAGCCCCCTTCCACACCTCGCCCACCATGTAGCCAAGGGTGCCCCACTGCTGCCCTGCCGCCTTGCGCGCTGCGCTGGCCTGCTCCACCTCGCTGCGAATGGCGCGCCAATCATCCAACCCAAGCTGATAGGCCTGATCGAGGCGCCAGCCGTCGATACCGTACTGCTCGACCCAATAGCGGGCCACCTCCTTGAAGTAGGCGAGGCTCTCCGGCTTGCTGTAATCCACCAGCTGGCCGGGATAACCCGCACCGCCGCTGGTGAGGGCTGGCAGACGCCCCTCTGGCGAGGGCTTGCTCACCCCTACCTTGTTGACGTGGCCAAACACCCCGTCGAGGAAGACATAGAGGCCGCGCTGGTGCGCCCCATCCACCAGCTGTTTGAGCTTGGCATTGCTGCCAAAGTTGGGATCCACGGTAAAAAAGTCGCAGGCGAAGTAGCCGGTGGCATCGAGCTTGTTATCGCCGCCTTGCCCCGCGCAGGAGTCGAACACCGGGGTGAGCCAGATGGCGTTGACGTTGAGACTCTTGATGTGGTCGAGACTGTCGATGATCCCCTGCAGATCGCCGTTGTGCTGGGAGGGGCCATAGCCGACGCCGTAGTTGGCACTGCCGTCACCATCGGCAAACGACTCCACCATTACCTGATAGATGCGCAGGTTGCAGGCAAGTTGATCGTCGCCATAGCAGGCACGACTGGCCGTGGCGACCGGAGGGTGGGTGACCGGCGGATTGACGACGGGGGGAGAACTCTCCCCACCTGAACTACCGCTGCCGCCGCAAGCCGCAAGTAACAGGGCGGCCCCGAGCAGGCCGCCATAGCGTAACGTTCCCTGTTTCATTGTTATGTTCCCGCTGTGAGAGCAGGCGTCTGATACGCCTGTTTTTCACCATGATAGCGATGCTCACACAGCGGTGTCTGTGACTGAAAACGTTATCTGACTCAACTGGTTAGAGCACCCCTGCCGAGGCAAAACGGTAGTTGAGCGAGAGCCAGTAGGAACGGCCCGGCTCGGGGATGCGGCCGCTCTGCTCGTAGCCCAGCCCGGCCTGACTGCTGTGCACCGACTTGGAGAGGTGCTCGTAGTAGAAGGTGTCGAACAGGTTGTCTACTCCGGCCGAGAGTTGCCACCCTTTGGCAAACTGCCAGGCGCCGCTCAGGTTCATGGTGAAGAAGCCCGGAGTCTCCCCCTGATCCTGACCGGCGACCGTGCCGGAGCCCACATCCACCCGATCCTGCGCCGCCACCGCGCGCCCCAGCAGGGTGAAACTCAGCGCTTCGTCCGGCTGCCAGCCCAACGCCAGCTTGCCATCAAGCGGCGGCATCTGGGCCAACGGCTTGTTGTCGCTCTGGTTTTCGCCGTAGACCACCGCCAGACCACCATCGAGACGCCACTGCTCGGCAAACTGCCAGCGCCCTTCCAGCTCGCCGCCACGGGTCTGGGCGTCGATGTTGCGTACCTTGTTCGACTTGCTGTTGTAGAGCAGGTAGTCCTTGATATCGGCGCTAAAGAGGGAGAGGGTCAGGTCCAGCTCGCGACTGCGCAAAGCCAGCCCAGCATCCCACTGGCGACTGCGCTCCGGGTTGAGGGTGAACGGGGTACTGTCCTTGCTGCGCTCCCAGTAGTCCGGCGCCCGCTCTGCCTGCCCCCAGGCCAGATAGCTGGACCAGCGTGGCGACCACTGATATTCGTAGCGGCCAAACCCGCTGTTAAGACTCAGGGTATCGCTGTAGAGGGTCTGTTCACCAGCGCCATAGCGGGTGGTCTCTACCCTATCCTGACGGTAACCGCCCTTGTAGCTGTGGGCCCCCTGCTGACGACCCAGTTCGGCGAAGCCGCCCTGCTGCTCGAAACGCAGGGTGCGCTGGCGATCCTTGGTGGCATAGTCGACCCCACTCCGACTGCGGTGCTGATCCCGGTTGCTGTCGAGCCCGGCGGTCAGCAGCCAGTCTGCTGGCAAGGCGATGTCGTTGCCCCAGCGACCGCCGGTGTTGCGGCGATCCGGGTTGGAGAGCATCTTCATGCCGCTGTTTTGCCGCAGGCTGAAGTTGTCCATGATGTGGTCTATGTAGTTGTCCCACAGGGTCAGCTCGCTGCGCTGCCAGTGAGTGGTGATCTGCTCCTGCTTGAGCTTCAGCCCGAAGGATTCGCGATCAAACATGGGGCCATCCATGGTGCGGTCCGCATAGGCGGCGCGGGCGTTGCTGCGCTCGGCGGTGAGTTCCAGCCAGGTGTGCTCCCCCGGCGTCCAGCCCAACTGGGCGGTGCCGTTCTCGCGGCGATAGAAAGATCGCACCTCGTTGCCGTGACCATCGCGGTAATCGTCGCTGTCGGAGTGGGTGAACTGACCGCGCAGATAGCCATCGGTCGAACCCGCCGTCATATCCACCATCTGGTCATCGCGCCCAAAACTGCCATAGAGGGCCGAGGCATCGGCCTTGAGACCCGGCGCGGTGAACTCGGGTCTGTCCCGCTCGAACAGCACAGTTCCCGCCAGCGTAGCCCCCTGCTCCAGGGATTGTGGCCCCTTCAGCACCCGGATCCGGTCAAAGGATTGGGGGAACACGTAGGCCGTGGGCGGGTCCATCCGGCCGCCACAACCACCGGCCAGCATGCCGCCATCCATCTGCACGTTGAGACGGGACATCCCCATCCCCCGCAGCACAGGGTCGCCACCGAGCCCCCCTTTGCGCACCATGCTCATGCCGGTGACATTCTTCAGATAACCGGCGCCGTCGGCAGCGGGCATGGGGGAACCGGGCTTCTTGGGATCCAGCGTCACTTCAAGTGTGCTGGCGGGGCGGGTTGCCACCACCACCATGGGATCCAGCTGTTGCACCGATTCCTGACCGGCAGCGCCGTGACAGGCGAGCCCGCCCACCAGCAGGGCAAGAGGTGTGCGCATATGACAAGCCATACATTTTCCTTATGTATTTGTTTTGTTATTTTCATTCAACCAACCAAACCTTTCAGCTAGGGAAAGGTTTGCCATCAGGCCGCAAAAAAGGCCTGCGGCGTGAAAGCGGCAAGCCTCTGTCAGGTGAAGCGAAGGCAAGTTGGCAAAATGTTGCGCAGGTTTTACCCAAGTTGGCTCAGAAAGGCAAACGGGCAAACATTCCAGTAACAGGAATCTGGCGTTGGCTCACAAAAAATGGGGATTAGCTGAAGGCTTCCCGCTCATCAATGGGAGAGATGAGGTGATAGACCTCATGAGCGGATAGCGTGCAGCCAACAGGCCACTCCAGCTGGTGGTGACGGTTGATGAAGACCCGGGCGCAGTGACGCTCGCTCTCCAGCTTTGCAAACAGCGGCTGGGTTCGCCAGGGGGTCAGATCCAACACCCCCGTGGTGCCATCCGATAACACCAGAAACAGGCGCCATCCCCGCACATACTCGACATCGATAAAGACCGGCATCCCTTCGGCTCCGATTGAGATAATTCGCGGCAATTATAAACACCAGCTCCCCATCCATACACGCTGTGGCTCACATTTTACCCAGCAGATTATGCTGTGCTCATTATTGGCGTGACATCACACTTCTGGATGATAAATGTGTTAATGCCGACTTTTAACAAACTTGAATGCAACCTTAACCAATTCGATCTGTCATAACCTCACAACAACTAAAAAAACGTCTGTGGACAGACGTTTAGAGTCTCATTCAGGAACAAACATGACAAATCTAAAACAGCGACTCGGCCCGTTCTGGCCCTTCGCCGTCTTCTGCGCGCTCGTGCTTTTCTCTCTCTCTTTCAGCCGAATCGCCCTCGGTATATGGCAACTGGAACGAGTGGATGCCGTGGCCGGTTGGCAGGAGATGCTGCTGCAAGGGATCCGGGTCGACTTTGCGACCCTCTGCTGGGTCTGGGGTGTCCCCGCCATGCTCACTCTGCTGCTGGCAGGCCCCCATGCCATCGGCCGAGGCTGGCTGCAACTGATGCGCGTCTGGCTGACCGTCGGGCTCTGGCTGATGCTGTTCCTCGAGATCTCCACCCCCTCGTTTGTCACCGAGTATGGCGTGCGCCCCAACCGCCTCTATGTGGAGTACCTCATCTATCCGAAAGAGGTGTTCGCCATGCTGTGGGCGGGCCGCAAAGCCGAGCTGCTGCTGGCGTTACTCTTCAGTGGCGCCGCGCTGACCGGTGGCTGGTGGCTGAGCGGCCGTCTGGTGCATGGTCTCAGCTTCCCCCGCTGGTATCTGCGTCCGGCCTTCGCCCTGCTCATTCTGGCCATAGGTTTTCTCGGTGCCCGCTCCAGTCTCGGCCACCGCGCCCTGAACCCGGCCATGGTCGCCTTTGCCGAGGATCCGCTGGTCAACTCGCTCACCGTCAACTCCGCCTACTCCCTCTTCTTTGCCATCAAGCAGATGGGCGCCGAGGAAGATGCCGGCCAGTTTTACGGCGAGATGACCCC
Organism: Aeromonas sp. R2-2; assembly: GCF_040908355.1. Classification (NCBI taxonomy): domain Bacteria; kingdom Pseudomonadati; phylum Pseudomonadota; class Gammaproteobacteria; order Aeromonadales; family Aeromonadaceae; genus Aeromonas; species Aeromonas sp. R2-2. The sequence goes on from NZ_JBFODQ010000027.1 coordinate 9,002, forward strand.
TCAGAAGGTGCTCGAGGTCATGCGCAAGGAGAGTGGCCGTCCGGCCAGTGATTTCAACTCCGATCTGCTGCCCAGCCAGACCTTCAACCAGGCGAGCTTCCAAGGTAAACCGAAGAATCTGGTGATCCTGCTGCAGGAGAGCCTGGGCGCCCAGTTTGTCGGCTCCCTCGGCGGCCTGCCGCTTACCCCCAACATCGACGCCCTGTCGCAGCAGGGCTGGGCCTTCGAGCAACTCTACGCCACCGGCACCCGCTCGGTGCGCGGTATCGAGGCAGTACTGACCGGCTTCACGCCAACCCCGGCACAGTCGGTGGTCAAACTCGGCAAGAGCCAGACCAACTTCTTCACCATCGCGGATCTGCTCAAACAACGGGGTTACGACACCAGCTTTATTTATGGCGGCGAGAGTCACTTCGACAACATGCGCAGCTTCTTCCTCGGCAACGGCTTCACCACCATCGTCGAGCAGAAGGATTTCGACAATCCGGTATTCAAAGGCTCCTGGGGAGCTTCCGACGAGGATCTGATGGTCAAGGCCGACGAGACCTTCAAGGCGCTGCACAAGGAGGGCAAACCCTTCTTCAGTCTGGTGTTCAGCTCCAGCAACCACGATCCGTTCGAATTCCCGGACAACCGCATCGAACTCTTCGAGCAACCCAAGCAGACCCGCAACAACGCGGCCAAGTATGCGGATTACGCCATCGGCGAGTTCTTCAAGAGGGCGAAACAGTCCGAATACTGGAAGGATACCCTGTTCCTGGTCATCGCCGACCACGACAGCCGGGTCGGTGGCGCCAGTCTGGTGCCCATCCCCCGCTTCCATATTCCGGGGGTTATCGTGGGCGACGGCATTGCGCCGAAGAAGGATCCGCGCATCGTCAGCCAGATCGACATGGCGCCTACCCTGCTCTCCCTGATGGGGATCAGTGCCGACTACCCCATGCTCGGCAAGGATCTGACGCGCATGCCCGCCGACTGGCCGGGGCGCGCCATCATGCAGTACGACAAGAACTTTGCCCTGATGCGCGGCAAGGATGTGGTGATCCTGCAACCGGAGCGGGCGGCAGAGGGCTATGTCTACGACAATGCCAGCGAGAAGCTGACCCTGGCGGCGCAGCCGGACGCCTTGAAGGAGGATGCCCTTGGTCTGGCCCTGTGGGGCAGCATGGCCTATCAAAAGAGTCTCTATCAGACGGCCAAGGATGAACGCACCGCCGCCAATTGAGCCAACTGTGCTGATTCAGCCGATAGCAGAATGGAAAAAACCGCCAGCTGGCGGTTTTTTCCATCTATCCATACCGTCGGCCCACAGGCCGTTATGGCTGGGGAAAGCAGGGCAGGGAGCGGCTGAACTTGTGCTCGAATACCAGCGAGGTTTCGAGGTGCACCACCTCCTCGCGGGAGGTGAAGTGATCAAAGACAAAGTTGCGCAGGTGCTCGGTGTCGGAAACACACAGGTGCACCAGAAAATCATCCTTGCCCCCCATGTGGAACAGACTGATCACTTCGGGCAGCGCCAGAATGGCATCGCGGAAAGCATCGATGATCTGACGGCTGTGACGGGCCAGCTGCAGGGAGACCATGGCCTGAATGTGACCACCGAGGGCCTGATAATCCACTTCGCAGTGCGCTCCCTTGAGCACGCCATCCTGCTGCAACTTGCGCACCCGCTCCAGACAGGTGGAGGGGGCAACGCCCACCAGCGCGGCCAGATCCTTGTTGGTCATGCCCGCATCCCGAAACAGATGGGCCAGGATATCCAAATCCAGTTGATCCAGGTTTCTCATCTTAACTCCTTGAACCGCTCAATTTTTTAGACTCTGCCCGTAAACCGGGGCAAACACAACGGCCATTGACATCCCCCCTGCCCCGCCTATCCTTGGCGCCATTCACCGGTCGCAGCCCTGCGACCACCACGCGAGGATCCGCCATGCACCCGTATCACCCTTTCTGGAGCCTTGAGGTTCCCCGTGTCGACGGTCAGCTGCTGCTGACCCCCTGCCCCGGCACCCAGCAGGTGCCGCTGACCCTGGCGCTCGATCAACTGCGGTTGGCCGGTGCCCACGGAGTGGTGACCCTGATGACAAGCGCCGAGTTAATCCGACTCGAACTGGCGCAGCTCGGCCAGCAGGTCGAGCACGAAGGGATGCGCTGGTTCCATCTGCCCATCGAGGATGATCTGGCCCCCGATGCCGACTTCGAGGCTGCCTGGCAACAGGTGCTGCCACAGCTGCGCGAGCTGCTGGGGGATGGCAAACATCTGGTCATCCACTGCAAAGGGGGCAGCGGTCGTACCGGTCTGGTCGCCGCCGCGCTGCTGATGACCCTCGGCCAGCCACAGCAAGAGGCGATGGCCGCCATCAAGGCCCACAGACCCAAGGCATTTACCCTGGCCTGCCACCGCCAATGGCTCGACCAGCTGGCCGAGCGGCTGGCGCAGGGCGACTGACTACTTGCCTCCCTGGTCGTAGGTAAAGACCTTGCCGATATCCTCCACCCGATAGCTGGTGAGCTGATAGACGTAGTAGTTGAGCCAGTTGGCAAACAGCAGATGACCATGGCTGCGCCAGCTGGCGCGCGGCGTCCGGCTCGGATCATTATTCGGGTAGTAGTTGACAGGAATGGCCGGGTCGAGCCCTGCCGCCAGATCCCGCTGATACTCCCCGTCCAGCGTCAGGGCATCGTACTCCGGGTGCCCGGTGACAAACACCTGACGACAATCCTTGGTCGCCGCCAGATAGACTCCCGCCTCTTCTGACTCGGCAAAAATCTGCAAGTCGGTCTGGGCACGGATCAGATCGCCATCAAACGCCGCGTAACGGGAGTGCGGGGCGACGAACTCGTCATCGAAACCGCGCAGCAGCGGCTCATGCTCATCGAGGCGATGGTGGCGGTAAACCCCGGAGAGCTTCTCGCCGTGGGTCTGCTTCTCCATACCATACAAAGCTTTCAGCGCCGCCTGCACCGCCCAGCAGAGGAACAGGGTGGAGGTGACATGCTGATGGGACCACTCGATGATCTCGACGATACGCGGCCAGTAGACCACCTCCTCGAACTCCACCAGCCCGAGCGGCGCCCCAGTGATGATCATGCCGTCGTAGTTATTGCCACGCACCTGCTCGAAGTCGTGATAGAAGTTCTCCAGATGGGCCTGCGGCGTGTTCTTTGACTCCCTGTCATCGATGCGCAGCAGATCCACATCCACCTGCAGCGGCGAGTTGGAGAGCATCCGCATCAGCTGGATCTCGGTCTCAATCTTCTTTGGCATCAGGTTGAGGATCAACACCCGCAGCGGGCGGATGTTCTGGGTGACGGCCCGGGATTCCGTCATCACGAAGATGTTCTCCTGCCCCAGCACTTCGGCGGCGGGTAACTGATCCGGGATCTTGATCGGCATGCTTACTCCCTGTACTGCATCAGTACATATGTCTGGACATCCAGAAGCCTATAATAAAGCTCCTGCCCTGTCATCAGATACCTTTTGTATTCACCCCCGCCTTTGACTAGCATACGGCTCAGTGTGTCTCCTGCTTCCAAGATAATGACCGGTATCAAGATTTCCGTAGATCGACTGCAAGTCGGCAACTATGTATCCCTGCCACTGGGGTGGCGCGAACACCCGTTCCTGTTTTCCAGCTTCAAGATCAAAAGTGAAGAAGAGATCGAGCTGATCCGCCGTCTCGGCCTGAAACTGGTCACCATCATTCCCGACAAGAGCGACGTTCCGCCCAAGCCCCTCAATCAGGTACAGCCTCAGCAACAAGAGAGCGCAGACGCCGCCCAGCGTCAGGCCCAGATGCAGCAGGAGAAAGATCGCCGCATCGAGCAGTTGCAACTCTATCGCCGTAACTTGCAGCAGTGCGAGAAACAGTTCCAGCAGTCGCTGGCGCAGGTGCGCAGCGTGATGAGCAAGATCCAGTCCCGCCCCCTCAATGCCATCGGCGAGGCGCAGGAGCTGGTCAACGCCATGACCGAGCAACTGCTCTCGGTGGACGAGATGGTGCTGCACTTGGTCTCCGACAGCGAGGATGGCAACAACCTCTACTTCCACTCCCTCAATGTGAGCGTGCTCAGCATGCTGCTGGCCAAGGAGTGCTGCATGACGGCCGACGAGATCCGTCAGGTCGGCATGGGGGCGCTGTTCCACGATATCGGCAAGTTGAAGATCCCGAGCCAGATCCTGCGCAAGACCGAGCCGCTGACCAAGCCGGAGCAGAACCTGATGGCCCAGCACCCGCGCTACGGGCTGGATCTGCTCAATCTGGCCAAGGATTTCCCGGCCGAGGCGAAGGGGATCGTGCTCCATCACCATGAATATCTCGATGGCAGCGGGCCGGAAGGGCTCAAGGGTGGCCAGCTCGATCCGCTGACCCAGATGGTGTCGCTGATCAACGAGTACGATAACCTCTGCCACATGCAGGCCAAGGTGCCCTACTCGGCCCTGAGCGGCCTCTACAAGCAGCGCAAGGCGCAGTTCAATCCGGAGTACCTCAGCATGCTGATCCGGTTGATGGGGATCTACCCCCCCGGCAGCGTGGTGCAACTCTCCAACGGTCAGGTGGGGCTGGTGATGTCGGTCAACGCTTCCCGCCTGCTCTACCCCTCGGTGCTGGTCTACGATCCGCGCATTCCCCGTCAGGAAGCCGCCATCATCGACCTGCAGCAAGCCGAACTGTCGATCGCCAAGGTGATCCACCCCAAACGGCTGCCGCCCGCCGTGTTCGAGTACCTCAATCCGCGTACCCGGATCAGCTACTACTTCGAGCACAACAAAGCCTGATTGTGTTGGCCCGAGGCCAACCGTTGCCACCCGTTTAATCCAAGGAGCCTGCCATGCGTATCGAGATCATCAGTACCGGAGACGAAATAGTGACGGGCCTGGTGGTGGATACCAACGCGGCCTGGCTCAGCGCTCTGCTGCTGGAACAGGGGTGGCAGGTACGCCGTCGCCTGACGGTGGGGGACAACCTCGCTGACCTGAAAACGGTACTGCAAGAGAGTGCCAGCCGCGCCGAGGTGGTGCTGGTGTGTGGCGGACTCGGGCCCACTGCCGACGACCTGACCGCTCAGGCAGCCGCTGAAGCCTTTGACCAGCCGCTCACCCTCTTCCCCGACTGGCTCGCTACCATCGAAGCGCGCTACGCCAGCCGTGGCCGCCCCATGGCACAAAGCAATGCCAAACAGGCCTGGTTGCCACAGGGGAGCGAGATCCTCGACAACCCGGTCGGCACCGCCTGCGGCTTTGTGGTGCGAAGTGGCCAGAGTCAGCTCTTCTTCACCCCGGGCGTGCCGTTCGAATTCAAGCAGATGGTGCGTGAGCAAATTCTGCCGCGCCTCAAACAGCTGGCCGGGGCACAGATCGACACCGAGCTGCGTCGCTTTTACACCTTCGGCATCTCGGAATCCGCCCTCAGCGATATGCTGGATGAAGAACCCTGGCCAGCCGGCATCGAGCTGGGTTACCGCTCCTCCATGCCCCTTATCGAGCTGAAACTGATCGGCCACGGCGCCAGCACCGCTGACATGGAGAGTGCAGAGCGCCGACTGCTGGATACGATCCGCCCCTGGCTGGTTGGCAGCGGAGATACGGAACCGGCGCAGCAGATCCTCGCGCTGCTGCAAGGCAAGCCTCTGGCTCTGCTGGAGGGAGAGAGTGGCGGCGCCCTGCTGGCGCTTTGTCACGGCCATCCCCGGCTGGAGGCCAACTTCAGTACGCAACTGGCCGATGAGCTGGCACAACTGCCGACCACCGATGCGGGCCTGCAACTGACCATTGGGCGAGAGGGCGCAGAGGGGGTGCCACTGCTGCTCAGCGCCGATGGCATGCACATCGGTCAGACGGTCAAGGTCAGCCACCCCGACCCGGAGAGCCGCAGCAAGATCCTCGCCTTTGCCGCCCTCGACATGCTGCGCCGCCATATGCTGGGTGAGCCGGTGCTCGGCAATTACCTCACCCTGGCCAGAACAGCCCAGCGCAGCTGATAACCACCGCCCCTGCCAGCGACCCTATGTCGCTGGCGCTGCGATCCGTCTTTTCACTCCGTTTCCAAACAGCGCCCACATTTATCTGGCCGCCATCACCGATTTGACTTCAATTCATTGACCATTCAGAGGAAATATCTGAATACTGCCCACTCTCAGGGTTGGCGACTCGCTTTATTAATCATTGAGAGATTAAATGACAGTAAAGGAGCGAGCCGATCGTTCCGTTCTCATCCAGCAAGGAGATGCGGTGTTAAGCAAAGAGTGGTTGCTGCTATCAAGCGATATGGAACTGGTCTGCCTGCGGATTGCCGCCGGTCTCACCAAACCTGTCACGGAACAGGATGTGCAGGCTCTGCTGCTCGCTTCCAACTGTCGCCGCTATCAGCCGCTGCCCGAGGGGATCAAACAGGCCATCAGCCTGCTTAATACCCTGCTCACCAACCCTGTCGCCCCCGTCCCCGCCAACCCCATCCCTGTCGGCAAGCGTCAGGATGCCCGACTCGCCGTAATAGTGGAGAAGGATCGCATGAGCGCCATCGCCCAGATCACTGCCGACTGGGGTGGCAAGTATGTGACGCTGGAACAGCTGCAAGAGGCGATCGCCATCAGCGAAATCAAACAGGGGGTGAGTGAGCAACTGCTCATCGCAGCCATCCAGTCGGCCAAGGAGGCCGCCCCCGGCAGTCAACTCAAGCTGGTGATTGCCAACGGCCAGCCTGCCGTCAATGGTCAGGACACTCGCTATGAGCGGCTGGTGGAGACCCCGGCCGAACGGATCCTCAAACCGCAGGAGCTCGGGCATGGCAAGGTCGATCTGCGGGATCTCGGCTCCATCGTCACCGTCAAGGCAGGCGCTCCGCTGATGCGCCGTCATCCGGCCACCGTCGGGGTACCCGGTTTTACCGTGACAGGTCAGGATCTGCCCGCCAAGGATGGCAAAGACAGCCCGATGAGTGCTGGCGAGGGCACCTTCATCTCCCCCGACGATCCCGACCTGCTGATTGCCGGTCGGGCTGGCCTGCCCTGTCAGGAAAAAGCAGGCATGAAGGTGGACGAGGTGCTCAGCGTCAAACAGGTGGATGCCCGCCACGGCCACATTGATTTTGAAGGGGGCTTAATCGTCAGCGGCGACGTCAACCCGGGCATGAAGATCAGGGTCAGCGGTGACATCGTGATTGGCGGCTTTATCGAAGGGGGCTGGATCGAAGCTGGGGGCAGCATCACGGTACGCCACGGCATCATTGGCCGCCGCAACGAGCAGGGGGAGTACCTTTGCCAGCTCAATGCGCAGGGGGAGATCCACGCCAGCTACGCCCAGTATGCCCAGCTGGAAGCGGGGGGGGATATCCAGATCCAGAGCCAGCTCAGCCACTGCTACTCCCGCAGCGGACAAGATATCAAGGTAGGCGATAGCAACATGCGCAAAGGCACTCTGCTGGGGGGCACCAGCATTGCCAATCGCCTGATCATGGCTCCCAGCCTGGGGGCCGAGGCCGCCAACCATACCCGGCTGCAGATCCTCGGCGGCTACTTCACCCACAAGGAGCAGGAACACCAGCTCAAGCTGCGCCAGCAGGCGTGTCAGGCCCAGCTGGAGAAAATCAAGGAGCTGGTCATGAAGTTGCTGCAACTGCCCGGCGACAAGCGCAATCCGGATACCCTGCGCAAGCTCAAACCGATCCGGGACCATCAGCTGGCCGAACTGGCCCAGCTCGATGAGCAGCTCACCGCCAACCAGGAGGAGCTGCGAAACTTGATGGCTCAGATGGAGGTCATTGCCACCCAGCACCTCTACTCCGGCATCGAGGTCGAGATGGCCAGCTTCAAACGCAAGGTTACCATTACCCGAGGCCCTACCCGCCTGACCATCCATGATGAAACCCTGGAGATGACCCCTTACGAGGGGCACAAATAGCCCAACCTACACGGACCGCTCGCTGTGCCGACCGTGATCCCGCCGCCGATTTTCGCTACACTCGCCACTTCCTTGGCCCCACCGGGCGGGCCACCCAGACTCAGGTAGTGAGAGATGTACAAGCTGATCGCATTGGATATGGATGGCACCCTGCTCAACCCGCAGGGCCAAATTACTCCCCGCACCCACGCCGCCATCAGCGCCGCGCGCGCTAAAGGGTTAACCGTAGTACTGGCCTCCGGCCGCCCGCTGGAAGGGATGAGCCGCTATCTGGAAGAGCTCGGCCTCACCACAGAGCATGACTACGTCATCTGCTACAACGGCGCCCTGGTGCAACAGGTGGCCGATCAGCGCATCATCCGCAGCCAGCTGCTGACCGGCAGTGACGCCAGCGCCGTCGCCAAACTGGCTGACGAGCTGGAGGTGAACGTCCATGGTTTCTCGGTCACCCGCGGCCTGATCAGTCCCCGTGTCAGCACCTACACCGAGCACGAATCCCGCCTGATCGGCATGCCGATCAATCTGATCGACTTCGCCACCCTGCCTGCCAACGAGCAGATCATGAAGGTGATGATGATCGACGAGCCTCCCCAGCTCTCCCGCGCCATCGAGCGACTGCCTGCAGAGCTCTATGAGCGCTATACCGTGGTACAGAGCGCCCCCTTCTTCCTCGAGTTCATGAGCAAGCAGAGCAACAAGGGAACCGGCGTGGCCGCACTGGCCGAGCACCTTGGCCTGACCGCCGATCAGGTGATCTGCGTCGGGGATGCGGGCAACGATCGCCACATGATCGAGTACGCTGGCCTCGGGGTTGCGATGGGCAATGGCACCGACGAGATCAAGGCTCTCGCCCAGCACACCACTGCCCGCAACGATGAAGATGGCGTGGCTCAGGTGATCGAGCAGTTCGTACTGAATGCCTGATCGCAATCGAGCGCTGCTGCGTCCGATAAGGAAATAAAAACGGGGAGGCTGTCAGCCTCCCCGTTTTTTCTGGTCAGTTATCTGCGTGATGAGCGGTAATTCGCTCGCATCACTGGTTCGCCAGACACTGAGTATGGGAGCCCGGTTGCAGGTAAGGCGTCAGCAGGGGAGCCATCCCCTTGAGCACCTGCACCGGCAACGCCGAGGTGAAACGGAACTTGTCAGACTGGCTACCCGGTACATAGGCGGTCAGGGTACCGAAGTGATCCTCACCCAGATAGAAAACGAAGGTCGCGGTGCGGTTGCGCGCTAGTGAGCTGGTCACGTTGCCATAACGACCCACGGTTTCAATCCGGTTATCCCCGGTTCCGGTCTTGCCCCCCATCTGCAGCACAGTGCCATCCGGCAGGGTAAAGGCGCCGGCGATACGTCTTGCCGTGCCCCCTTCAACCACCTTGGAGAGCGCACTGCGCAGGGCGGCCGCCACCTCTGCTGGCATCACCCGGGTACCCTCGGTGTGCTGCGGCTCAAACTCGGTCTCGAAGGGCGTTCCCTTGGCAAACGAGAGGTGCTCGATACGCAAAGTTGGCGAGCGGACACCGCCATTCTGGATAATCCCCATCAGCTCGGCCAGTGCAGCCGGACGATCGCCGGAGCTGCCCAAGGCGGTCGCCAGCGAAGGCACCAAATGGTCGAACGGGTAACCGAGCTTGGCCCAGCGCTGATGGATATCGAGGAAGGCTTCAACCTCCAGCATGGTGCGGATCCGGCTGTCACGGGCACTGCGATGACGAGTCTTGAACAGCCAGCTGTAAACCTCTTGCCGCTCGTCACGACTGGCCGCCACCGCGTCGGCAAAGGTCGCCTTGTCGAACTCCTTGAGATAGGCCAGCAACCACAGCTCCAGCGGGTGCACCCGGGCGATGTAGCCCTGATCCGGCAGTGAATACTTGCCCGGGCCATAGCTCACATAGAGCTGATTGACCCGCTTCGCACTCAGCTTCTCGCGCGGCAACCGCTCCGCCAGGAAGGCAGCAAATGCGGCCTCGCTGGCTTCCGGCATCAGGTAGCGGTGAACCGCCGCCAGACGTACCGCACTCGGCTTGAGACCGTCGAGGAAGGTATCGAGCTGCTCCTCGGGAGTCTTGCCGCGATATTTGCGCCAGAAGCGCAGCAGATAGGTCTGCCCCTCTTTGTCGGCAAATTTGGCCAGATACTCCTGACGGCGGGGATCCTTGTCATCCTTCAGCAACTGGGCACGGTTGCCCTCCTTGTAGAGGCTGTAGCGCACGATATCGCGCATCAGCCGCACAAAGGGCAAGTTAATCGACTCACGCAGAGAGTCACGCAACGTCGGGATACGATTGTTATCCTCGCGGCGGAAGTTGTTGAAGGTGTGCATGCCGCCACCGGTAAAGAACCCTTCGTTGGGGCTGGCGGAGTATTTGCGATCCAGCGCCGCTTCCAGCATCACAGGCAGGCTCTTGTCCTGAGCCGTCATCAGATAGGAGATGGCCCAACGGCTGAGGTTGTCCTGAGAGACGGCAGCCAGCTTGCGCAGATTCTCGACCGGCATCCCGGCATAGTTGTCGTGCAGCTCGGCCACGATCTCCAGATAGGTGGTCAGCACCCGCAACTTGGCGGTTGAGCCCAACTCCAGCTTGGAGCCTTCGTTGATATCGAACGGCTGATCGGTGTTGTCGGTCTGCACCCGCACCTTGAACCCTTCCGGCGACTTCTCGAACAGGGTGAAGCTGTAGCGTACATCACCGGTCTTCTCCGGCGAGAGCAGGCGCTCACCAAACAGCCCTACCTGGGCGGCAAACGTCGGGTCGGCCAGCTGTTGCAGATAACGGGAGATTTCGTTCTGCAACGGCATGTTGAGGCTGGTATCGGCGGTCAGATCCATCCGGTCGAGGTCATAGAGCTGCACCCCGAGCTGACGGCTCAGACGAGTACGGGCAACCTGCAACCCCTTGTTGTTGTTCACCCGGGTGATAGCCGGGGACTGCAGGAAGTCACGGAACGTAATCTTGGCCTTGAGCGCCGCCTCCATCAGAGGTGGCGTGATCATCCCCTCCTGCACAAACAGGCGCAGGTAGCTGTCGGTCAGGGTAGCCAATGCCTCTCGCCCTTGAGCCAGATAGTAAGAGGGACGGCGGTGCGCAATCATCAAAGAGACAACCTGACGCAGGGCAAGCCCCTGCTCGGCCAGCGGTGCATTCTGGTTGCGGGCGGGATCCAGCAGACGGTTCACGTCATCGACATTGGCACCAAACCAGACCCAGAGACCATCCCCCAAACCATGCACCTCACCATATCCCGGCGCAGCCGAGAGCGGTACCGAGTTGAGGTAGGCCCAGGCGACCAGTTTGCGCGCTTCGAGGGTTTCCGGCCCGAGACGATAGGCCCGCACGCTGGCAGAGGCCATCTGACGGATCTTCTCGGTCGGCGACAGGGTCAGGCCATCCGGCGAGTGGCGATACTTCTCCACCTGGGTCGCCAGGGTACTGCCACCGGCAGATTGATCCTGCATATCGAGCGCCTTGCCCACTTGAGAGAGCGCGGCCTTGGCAAAACGGGGCCAGTCGACCGCCGGGTTGGCCAACGGCTCTTCGTTGCTCAGCAAGTCGCGGTTCTCGATAAACAGCAGCGACTGGATGACGAGCGGCGGAATTGAGTCAAAATCCGGATAGTGATGGGTCGGATACTTGAATTGATAGAAGGGCTCGGCACGGCAATCATGCAGCGTCAAACCGGCCTGCACCTTCTCGGTATAGGGCACGAAGAAGCCACGACTGGCATAGTCATAGAGTGCGTCGGAGAAATGCACCTGTTTGCTGACTTCATAGCCCCGCTGAAGCAAACGCTCCTGCATCATCGGCAGTTGCACATAGCCGAGCCGCTTGTCGAACGGGCCATCCTCAGGGAAAGCGATCTGCTTGCTCTGGCCAGGCTCGACCTGATAGGTGAGCTTGGCAGCATAGCGGGAGATCTCCTGAGATTGCAGCTTCGAGGTTTTCATCTCATAGCCAACCAGAGCGATCACCGCTCCCAGGCACAATAAAAAGAGAAAACAGAACAGCCAACGCCACCAGGGACGGCGCTTGCGCTTTGGGTTCCCGTCCGAGGTCTGGACAGATGAATCTTGAGATGCCACTTGTGTCAAATCCGTCTGTTCTGATGCGCCCATATCAGCCCCACCATGGTTGCGCAATTTATTGTGTTTCACTCAAGCTTAGTCTTTTCAAGTCAATGGCTTGAAACTATTGACCGCTTTGTGGTGATGGTAACAGGGCAATTCTAAAAAGGGGAGCCGATTGTTGCAGGAGTGGCAGAGATCCGAGCTGATAACAAAACACCGGCCAGTGGCCGGTGTCTCTGAAGCGAGAGCTGAATGCTTATTTGTGAGAGCTCATGCCCTTCAGTTTGGTGCTCAGCTCTTTACGCTCTTTGGAGAGCTCGGCGTTCTTGATAATGTGATCATCCACGCGCTCTTCATAGTCAGCACGCATGTTGGCGATGATCGCCTGCACATCATCAATGCTCATACCCGGCTTGATGTAGTCGCTCAGGTTGTCGAGCAGCAGTACGCGCTTCTGGTTGTCACGGATCTTCTTCTCGTTATCCGCAATTTCACGCTTGAGTTTGTTCTGGCGACGGGACATACGCACATATTCCAGTACATCGCTGAAGGTGGACTTGTTTACTTGTTCCATATCGATACCACTGACTTAAGGTTGATAAAAACTGGCCAAGTTACACCTGGAACCCGGCAAACCCAGCGCGGGACAGGCAAACTCAAGATGCCCTTACTCTACCGAGTTATAAGCGAGATACAACCCTAATCGCGCGCCATGAACAGAGTTTGGCCAAAAGTAAACCAGTTAATATGGCCAGTAATCCATCAGATAAGAGCTTGATATAGATAGAAAATGGAGGAGATGACAGGCTTTTTAGTTCTCTTCCTGCAGATAAATGCTAACACTGGCTGTTTACACGCTAAAAATACCAAAACCCGGTCGTGAGACTGGGCTTTGGTGTTCGTTCTGGTATGCAAATCTGTGGGTCTTATGGACAAAATCGCCCATAGCAAAAAGGCCTTCCCATCAGGGAAGGCCTTTAAATTAGTGGCGGAGCGGACGGGACTCGAACCCGCGACCCCCGGCGTGACAGGCCGGTATTCTAACCGACTGAACTACCGCTCCGCATTCGGTTAGCTTGCGCTAAATTGGTTGCCGCTTTTTCTGAGGTGTCATCCTCGCAGCCAGTGACGTGATTCTTCACATCGCTGTTTAATTGGGTGCCTGGCAGTGTCCTACTCTCGCATGGCGAATGCCACACTACCATCGGCGCTACCGCGTTTCACTTCTGAGTTCGGCATGGGATCAGGTGGTTCCACGGCGCTATGGCCGCCAGGCAAATTCTTAATCTAGAAAGCTGACGTGAATAACGATGTTGCTCGTGGCTTATCGTTATCACTGAATTAGTACTTCGCTTAGGTTTGCTACAAGCCTTAGAACACTTCTTGGGTGTTGTATGGTTAAGCCTCACGGGTAATTAGTATGGGTTAGCTCAACACATCACT
>NZ_JBFODQ010000028.1:0-98406 GCF_040908355.1 Aeromonas sp. R2-2
CAGCCGGGATGATTGGCCTGCTGGTGCCAGCGCGAAGCGGTCTCGTGAAACAGGCGTTCGATGCTCTTGTCCCCCAGTTTTTGGCGAGCTTGCAGGAAGGCGCTGGGGGCAACGAAGGGGCGGTCGCCGGGCAACAGGATATCAAGCTGATTGACCAGCTGGGTCATGGGGACGTGGCGGAAGATGGCCATGCCGATGATGGCCCAGACTAGTCGCTCCATGGGCATGCGGCGACGGCGCAGGGTCACGACATCCTCTTCGGCGAGCAGCGTCGTGATGAGCTCGGGAGGAATGAGGTCAGAAAGTGACTCAAACTGAGCGGCATTGCTGGCGTGGAGGAAGTCGAGAGCGTGAGCGATACGCATAAAAAATCCGAAACCAATCAACAGGTTTCGGATTTTCACACAACAGAAGGATCGGTCAATGGATCCTTAACTGATCGGCATTAGCCATAAGGCGCCTTTTTCATACCGGGTGACGCTTACTTGGCAGCGTAACGCTCGGCAGAGGTTTTGATCTCGGCTTCGGCAGCAGCCTTGTCGCCCCAGCCTTCCACCTTGACCCATTTGCCCGCCTCCAGCTCTTTGTAGCGCTCGAAGAAGTGCTGGATCTGGGCTTTCAGCAGTTCCGGCAGATCGTTCACATCCTGGATGTGGTCGTACTGCTTGGTCAGCTTGGAGTGCGGTACGGCAACGATCTTGGCATCTTCGCCAGATTCGTCGGTCATCTTCAGCACGCCAACCGGACGGCAGCGAATGACGGAACCGGCCAGCAGCGGGTAGGGGGTCGGAACCAGTACGTCGACGGGGTCACCATCCAGAGAGAGAGTCGCGTTCACGTAGCCGTAGTTGCACGGATAGAACATCGGGGTAGACATGAAGCGATCGACGAAAATAGCACCGCTGTCCTTGTCGACTTCGTATTTGATCGGGTCGGCATTCTGCGGGATTTCGATGATGACATAGATATCGTCGGGCAGGCTCTTGCCGGCCGGTACCAAGTTCAGGCTCATGATAATTCCTTCGTTGTTAGTATCAGGTTTGCAGGCCGATATTATAGCGATGTGATGTTAAATGACCATATTTCAGCGGACATCGCTAACAAAGAAGGGGGATGTTTCCGCTTTGCGGCGCGTTGATGTGTGCGGGATACAACAAAACGGCTGTTTTGATGCCCTGCCGGTGAGCAAGGTCACCGGCAGGGCATGTGGAGTTGCGAACAAAGGGGGTCAGAGCGAGTAGGGGAGTCTCGACTCATTGACCAGTCGCGACAGGGCTGTCACTACATGAGGGTCAAACTGGGTGCCGGAGCGGGACTGGATATACTCCATGGTCTGTGCCAGCGTCCAGGGTTCTTTGTAGGGGCGTTTGCTGAGCAGGGCATCGAATACATCGACTACCGCCACAATCCTCGCCGACAGGGGGATCTGCTGACCAGACAGCTGCTGCGGGTAGCCCTTGCCATCGAAGTGCTCGTGGTGGCCCCGGGCGATCTCTGCCCCTAGCGAGAGGTAGCTGGTTCCCTCCACCATTTCACCCGCCTTGTGCAGGATATTGGCGCCGATGCCGGCATGCTGCTCCATGATGGCCCGCTCTTCCGGGTCGAAACGGCCGGGCTTGTGCAGGATATGATCCGGGGTGCCCACCTTGCCCACATCGTGCAGGATGGAGGCCATGCCGATCATCTCGACAAACTCCGGGGTCAGCTGCTCGGGATAGGCCGTCATCTGCTTCAATTCGGCCACGATGGCATCCGAGAGTTTCTGCACCCGCAAGACATGCTCGCCGGTATCGGAGTCGCGAAACTCCGCCAGCGCCGCCAGTGCCACCACTGTGGCCTCCTGGGCGCGCAGCAACTGATTGTAGAGATAGAGGTTGTCGTAGGCCGCCGAGATGCGCTGACAGAAGACATCCAGCAGATCGCACTCGAGGGGATCGAGGGGCTGGGTCGGGGTAAAACTCAACACGAACTCGCGACCATTCTGGGCGGCGATATAGAGGGAGTCCTGTGGGTGTTCAAAGCGGTTGCAGCGCGCCGCCAGAGCCTTCATGACCGAGTCATTGAGGGTGGGAAAGTCGGTGATCTTGCCATCATCCAGCAGAGTCTCGTAGTCGCCGGTGGCGGCGAGGATCTCCAGCCCCTGTTCGCCGGGACGGCGCTCGGCGCAGATAGCCCCTTCGGTGCCCACATCGAGAATGGCGCTGATCTGTTTCAGCACGCCGGAGGCAAACTCCTTGAGTGAATGAAGATGGTAGAGATCGCCCGCCCCTTCCAGAATTTTGCCGAGCCCCTGCCGGCTCTTGTCGATGGCACTGAGGGTTTCGTATGAACGCAGGGATGCGATGACAGTGGTGTAGAGCTTTTGTACCGTCAGCTCGGTCTTGGTCTTGTAGTCATTGATGTCGTAATCGAGGATCACCCGCTGCTCGGGGGCTTGGCCGGGTTGGCCGGTACGCAGCACGATCCGTACCAGCGAGTTGTGCATTTCGTTGCGGATCCGGTGCACCAGCCGCAGACCTGCATCTTCGGTCTCCATCACCACATCGAGCAGGATCAGCGCAATCCTGGGATTGGCCTCCAGCATGCGGCCAGCTTCGGCGCCGCTGTAGGCATTGAGCAGCTCCAGCGGACGGGATTTGTAGTGAATGTTGGAGAGGGCCAGGCGGGTGGCATGATGGATATCCGGCTCATCATCCACGATCAGCACTTGCCATGGGTTGAGTGCCTTGGGGACCACGACCTCCTCATCATCGAGTTCGATGATGTCGTCGTCCAGCAAGATATCGTCCTTGTCTTGGGCACTGCTCATATCGGTTACGCCTCCGGCGCTCAATGAGTATGTGAACAGTATGCACGATCACACCCGCTCGGATCATCAGGATAAGTAGATATCGTGAGCTGGCTCCGCCTCTTTATCGCTACTCGAAAGGTTCCAGATACCCCCGGATCGACTTCTTCAACCAGGCCAACACCTTGCCGTGATAGGCGTTTTCCGCCAGATAGACCCCGTAATCTCGCCACTGCAGGCTGAACTTGTGTTTCAGAGTCAGCAGGGAGCCTTGTCGCAGCTGACTCTGGATCAGCGGCGAGGGGAGCACTGCCCAGCCCAGCCCGTCCAGCACCGCATTGCGCATCAACTCGAAGCTGGAGAGGCCGATATGCTGGCCCCCTACTGGCAACAGGCTTTTTACCGAAAATTCATCTACATACGAGAGGGTGACCTGGGTGTGATCGGTCAGATCCTGCTGTTTGACCCGCTTCAGTCCGGCCAGCGGATGGCTGGGTGCCACCACCATCAGGGTGCGGATCGGGTTGAGCACGTCGATATTGAGGCCGCTGCGCTCCTGATCTTCGGTAATAAGGCCAAAAGCGGCATCGACGAATCCCTCTTCCACCAGCGCCGGCAGTTCGGGCGGAGAGGCGAGCACCAGTGAGATACTGGTGCCGGGAAATTGATTGTGCAGGCTGGTCAGCATCTCGCGCCACACCGGCTCGGGAATCGCGTCATCGCGGGCGACCCGCAGCGCCACTTCGGCCCCCGAGGCGTAATGTTTGCACTTCTGCTGCAGGCTGTTGGCTGCCTGCAGCAGGCGGGTGCAATCATCCAGCACCAGCTCGCCGATTTCGGTCAGGCGACTCTGATTGGCACCTCGTTCAAAAAGTTCGACGCCAAGCTCAACTTCCAGCGCCGCGATGGCGGTGCTGACGGCGCTGCGGCTTTTGCCGAGGCGACGGGCGGTATTGGCAATAGAGCCGCTATTGGCTGACTCTACAAAGAGTTCTATCTGATATAGCTTCATGTTTTACAGGCTGTGGCGGAGTTTTTCACCATCACCTTAGCGTGCCAAACCAAGGCAAGGCAAACCTGTAGCGTCGGGATAATCGACGCTGAGCGATTGTCGCGAGTTGCTTCTCCCCGTTTACCATCTCTCCCGTCGAAGCAACAAAGGCATCTTATATGTTATTAAGTCGTATGTTTCTGGCCCGGCTGTTTTTGACCGGCGCCATCGTGACCGAGGTCGCCGGTACCTCCAGCATGGCCATGATCCCCGAGCAGGGGGCTGGCTGGATGAATTACATCCCGATGTGGCTGTTGATCGGTTTCTCGTACTGGTTGCTGGCGAAAGCCGCCAAAACAATCTCCATTGGTATTGCGTTTGCGCTCTGGGAGGGGCTCGGGATCACCTTGATCACCATAGTGTCGGTCATGTTCCTTGGTTACGATGTGACCGTTCAGGAGCTGATTGGCCTTGCTCTCGCGATAGTGGGGATTGTTATGGTGACCATGGGGGAGACCCATGATGAGCCCGCAGACAAGTCAGTAGAAGCGGAGGCCACAGCATGAGTCCGTTTGTGATTGTACTGGGTGCCGCACTGATCGATATCGGCGCCAACATGGCCATCAACCGCTCCAACGGGTTTCGTTACAAGGGGTGGGGATTCCTGGGGATCATGCTGGTACTCGGCGCCTTTACCCTGCTCTCGGAAGCGGTAAGTGGCTGCCAGATTGACCTGGCTGTTGCCTACGCCACCTGGGGGGCTATCGGCATCGTCGGTACGGCGCTGGGCGGTTTGCTCTTCTTCGGTGAGCGGCTCAAGCCCATCGGCTGGGCTGGCATGATGGTGATGGCGCTGGCTGTCGTTATGCTGACTACCGCCTGATAACCTGAAGCAATAAGAAAAGCCGCCCGGTTGCAACCGGGCGGCTTTTGTTTGGCTGATTGCTTGGTCGATGCAGGCTCAGCGCGGCGCTTCGTAGAGCTCCAGCGGCAGGCCGTCGGGGTCGGCGAAGAAGGTAAAGCGCTTGCCGGTCAGCTCGTCCACCCGTACCGGCTCTACCTCGACCCGATGGGCCAGCAGGTGGGCGATGACCCGGTCAAGGTCGCTGACCCGAAAGGCGAGATGGCGCAGGCCGCACGCCTCGGGGCGGGAGGGGCGCTCGGGAGGCGAGGGGAAGCTGAACAGCTCCAGCTGGCTGCCGTCCGGCAGGGCCAGATCCAGTTTCCATGACTGGCGCGCCTCGCGCAGGGTCTCGGCGATAATGGGTAGCCCCAGCACCTCGTGGTAGAAGTGGCGCGAGCGTGGGTAATCGCTGGCGATGATGGCCACATGGTGGATGGCGTCAAACAGCGGAAAGGTCATGGTGTTTCCTTGTCAGCAGCATAGTGAACGGGCAGCCTGCGCTGCCCGTGTCGTTGATCTAGTTAAAGAAACCGCCGAACCAGTCATCCAGCGCACTGCGCGGCGTCGCGCTGCTGGCGCAGCCGGCCGGGGAGCCCATGGTGGAGGCTTTGGCCGGCACCTGCAGGCTGCCCGGGCAGTCGCTGGCGACGCGGGTGCCGCTGGCGCGGGAGAAGTTGGCCCAGGTGACCCCTTCCGGCATCTTCAGTCCCAGACTGTTGACGCCGCGCTGGCTCATGTAGCCGCTAAAGAGCTGCAGGGCACCGCTGGCACCGGTCAAACCTGCCGGGGTATTGTCGTCGCGACCGACCCAGATACTGACCAGTTCGTTGTTGTCCATCCCGGCAAACCAGGAGTCGCGCAGCTCGTTGGTGGTGCCGGTCTTGGCCGCCATGGTGGCGCCCGGGAACTTGGCACTGAGCGCGCGGGCCGTACCCTGACTCACCGTCTTGGTCATGGCGAACAGGGTTAGCCAGCTTGCTTGCTGGTCGGTGACTCGCTTGGCGGTCTGATCATGCTGATAGAGCAGGCTGCCATCCCCGTTCACCACGGCGCGAATGGCCGATAGCGGCTGGGTCAGCCCCTGATTGGCGATGGGCAGATACATCTGGTTCACCTCCAGCGGGGAGAGGGCCACCGCCCCCAGCACCAGCGACGGATAGGGCTGGATCTCCTGCTGGACTCCCAGTTTGTGCAGGGTATCGACCACCTTCTCCAGCCCCACCTGCAGACCCAGATTGACTGTCGGCACGTTGAGTGAGCTGGCCAGCGCATCCATTAGCGGCACGCTCTGGCGGAACTTGCGATCGTAGTTTTGCGGTGTCCAGACCTGGCCATCCTGACCGCGAATACGGATCGGCTGATCTTTGAGTGGGGTCGCGAGCGTCAGGCCGTTGGAGAGACCGGTGAGGTAGACCGCCGGTTTCACTAGCGAGCCGATCTGGCGGCGGGCATCCAGCGCCCGGTTGAACCCTGCGTAGCGGGGATCGCGGCCACCCACCAGTGCGACTACTTCGCCCTTGTGCCAGTCGGAGACCACCATGGCCGCCTCCAGCTTCTTCTTGCCGCGCAGTTTCTCGATATCGGCGAGGCCCGATTCGACCGCCCGCTCGGCCGCGTGCTGGGCGATGGGGTCGAGGCTGGTGAAGATCTTGAGGCCGGACTGCTTGAGCAGATCGGCGCCGAAGCGGCTCTGGATCTCTCGCTTGAGCAGTCCCATAAAGGCCGGGGTGCGACCATAGCTCATCTGGCCACGGGCGATGATGCCGAGGGGTTGGCGGCTGGCCAGCTCATATTCGGCCTGGGTCAGGCTGCCGTGATCCATCAGCAGCTTCAGTACCAGATCCCGGCGAGTCTTGGCCCGCTCCGGGAAGCGCCATGGGTCGTAATAGGAGGGGCCTTTCACCAGACCGACCAGCAGGGCCACCTGATCGATATCCAGCTCGTTGACCGGAATGCCGAAGTAGAAGTAGGAGGCGAGGCCGAAGCCGTAGACCCCTTGCGAGAAGTTCTGCCCCAGATAGACCTCGTTGAGGTAGGACTCCAGGATCTCGTCCTTGCTGTAGCGATAGTCGATCAGTACCGCCATGTAGGCTTCCTGCAGTTTTCGCCACAGGCTGCGCTCGCGGGTCAGGAAGAAGTTTTTGGCCAGCTGCTGGGTCAGGGTACTGCCCCCCTGCACGGTACGACCCGCGATCAGGTTGGCGAACATGGCCCGCATGATGGCGACCGGCGAGACGCCGCCATGCTGGTAGAAGTCGCGATCTTCGGTGGTGAGCAGGGTCACCAGCAGGCTGTCGGGCACTTCGGCGATACGCACCAGCAGGCGATCTTCCCGATCTTCGGTATTGAGGCGATCGAGCAGCACCGGGTCCATCTGGGCGTAACCGAGCTGGCGCTGGTTCTCCAGCGACTGGATCCCCTCAAGGCGCGGGCCGTTGAAGGTGAGGCGCAGGCCACGGGCTCCGTCGGCGCCGTCATAGAACTCGAAGGGACGGCGAATCAGCTCGATGCGATTGCCGTTGATGGTGTATTCACCCGGCGTGTGAGGCTGGCGCACCTGCTTGTAGCTCAGCATGTTGAGCTCGCGCAGCATCTGGTCCCGCGACAGGCGCTGGCTGGGGTAGAGCTCCAGCGGGCGGCTATAGACCATCACCGGCAGCTGCCACTTCTCGCCATCGAAGCGCTCGCGCACCTTGGTATCGAGGTAGATGCCAAACACCACCATAAAGGCCGCCACCACCAGCGAGAGCTTGAAGCCAAGCCAGAACAGCTTGCGCCAGATGGTGCGTTTGGGCGCTGCCTTCTTGGGGGCACGCTTGCGTCGTTGGGTTGCCATAAATCCTCTTTGCTTTCCTTTCTACTTGTTATGTCGCATTCGCGAACGTTCGAGCGGGATTAACCCGCCGAACCTAGATGCCCATCTTCTTTTTGGTGACTTTGGTCGGCATCGCTTCCAGCGGATTATCCGGCCAGTAGTGGCGGGGATAGCGCCCCTTCATCTCTTTCTTCACCTGCTCGTAAGAGCCAGCCCAAAAGGCGGCCAGATCGGCAGTGATCTGCAGCGGTCGCTGGGCGGGGGAGAGCAGCTCCACCACCAGCGGCACCCGGCCATCGACCACGCAGGGGGTCGAGCCTTGCCCGAACATCTCCTGAATGCGTACCGGGATCACCGGTGCCTGCCCCGGCTGATAGCGGATCCGTACCCGGCTGCCGGTCGGTGCCGCAAAGTGGCTCGGCAGTGCCTCGTCCAGCCGTTTGGGCAGTGGCCAGGGCAGGGATTGGCGCAGGATGTCGCTCATATTGAGCCTCTTCAGCTGCTCCAGCCGGGTCATGCCGCTCACCGCTGGCAGCAACCACTGTTCCAGCGTGGCCAGCAGGCTCTCGTCATCCATCGCGGGCCACCCCTCATCGGGCAGCCAGTCGCGGGCGCAGCGCAGGCGGGCCAGCAGCCCTTCGCTGCTCTCGTCCCACGGCAGCACATGCAGCCCCTTGCGGCGAATGCCTTGCAGCAGGCAGCGCCCTTTCTGCTCGTCAGAGAGTTCGGTCAGCGGTCGCTGGCTCAGCACCAGCTCGCCGATCACCTGCTGGCGTTCGGCGCGCACCCGCTCTTCCCGCTCATCCCAGTCGAACCACTGCCGTTCGCTCACCAGTTCCGGCAGCAGGCGCACCAGCTCGTCCAGATCGACCGGTTCGGCGATAAAGATGCGGTTGCCGCGATCGTTCTGCCCCATCTCGATAGCGATAAGGGCCCCTTGTCCCTGACAGGGATGACCTTCTACCAGATCGCAGCTCACCCCACCACTGAGTTGATAGCGACTGCCGCTGCGCAGTTTGCCGATGCGATCCGGCCAGGCGAGGGCGCAGAGCAGCCCCAGCCACTGACCCTGCGCACTGGCAGGGCGGGCGCCAAGCCGTTCAAACCAGCGGGCCGCGCTCTGGCGCAGGGCGTTTTGACGGCGGAGGAACAGCACAGAGAGGCGCTCCGATCCTCGCAGATCTTCTTCCTGCAACGCCACCAGATAAGCAGCATCGGCGACAATCCCTGTCAGACCCTCGGACTCCAGCTCGCGGGCGCGCAGCAGCATGCGGGCGAGGCGAGGGTGGGTACCGAAGGCGGCCATGGCACGGCCAGCGGGAGTGAGTTGTTGCTCACCCTCCGGCTTCATGGCGCCAAGAGCCACCAGTAGCCGCTGGGCGCTGGCCACCGCAGCGGCTGGGGGCATGTCCAGCAGCGGCAGATCTGCCACCTTTGCCCCCCACTGGGCGGCGTCCAGCAGCAGGCCGGTCAGCTCCTGAGTGAGGATATCTGGCGGGCTCTGCTCGGCGAGTCGCTCCTGCACCTCGCTGCTCCAGAGCCGGTAGCAGACGCCGGGGCCGAGACGGCCAGCGCGGCCTGCCCGCTGGGTGGCGGAGGATTTGGCTATCTGGCGGGTTTCCAGCCGGGTGACACCGCTTTTCAGATCATAGGAGGCCCGTCGTTCCAGCCCGCTGTCGATCACCACCGAAATCCCCTCAATAGTGAGGGAGGTCTCAGCCACATTGGTGGTGAGCACCAGCTTACGGCGGCCCGCAGGCGCCGGTTCGATAGCCGCCTGCTGGGCTGCCATATCGAGGCGGCCGTAGAGGGGGGCGAGGGTCACGTCGTCCGGCAGTTTGTCTGCCAACCATTGCGCCAGTCGCTCGATCTCACCCTGTCCCGGCAGAAAGACCAGCAGGCTGCCATCTTGCTCGGCCAGCGCTTCGAGTACCACGGCGCCGACCTGCGGCTCCAGCCACTGCTGGCGATTGGCGGGGCGGTAGTGATAGTCGATGGGAAAACCGCGCCCCTCGGAGCGAACCACAGGGGCATCCGGCAACAAGGTCTCGAGTGCCATGCCATCCAGGGTTGCGGACATCACCAGGAGCTTGAGATCATCGCGCAATCCCTGCTGGCTCTCGATGGCGAAGGCCAGCGCGGTATCGGCGTGCAGACTGCGTTCGTGGAACTCATCGAAGATCACCAGCGAGACGCCAGTCAGCTCAGGGTCCTGCTGCAACATCCGGGTCAGCACCCCTTCGGTGACGATCTCGAGCCGGGTCGCTGAGCTGGTGCGGCTCTCGCCACGCACCCGCAGGCCGATGCGCTCGCTCACCTTCTCCCCCAGCTGACGGGCCAGAAAAGTGGCGATATTGCGCGCAGCCAGGCGACTTGGTTCCAGCATGATGATGCGGCCGGGCAGCCGGTTCTGACGCACCAGCTCCAGCGGCAGCAGAGTCGATTTGCCCGCGCCGGGTGGCGCCTGCAGGAGCACGCAGGTGTGGCTGTCGAGGGCGGCAAAGAGTTCGGGCAATACCGAAACGATGGGGAGCTGGGACAAAGCGATGAGCACCTTCTGTAGCAACCGGTAAAACGGCGCCTATTCTGCCACAGCCACCCGCGCCACCGTGAGTGGATGTGCGGATATGGCCACTCGGGTGGGAGGGTGGCGAGACATGGCCGGATGGCTGCCATAGAATGGGCCCATCCAATGAGCGTGAAAAAGGCATTATCACCACATGGCCAAACTCTTCTTTGCCCTGCCCGTCAAGGAGCTCGCCCCCGAGCTCATCGCCTGGCGCGATCAGCAGCCCTGGCCCGGTCAGCCGGTGCCGCAAGCCAACCTCCACCTGACCCTAGCCTTTCTGGGTGAGGCGGACGAGTTGACCACCCGCCGCCTGATCGCCGCCGTGGAGCGTCAGCACTGTCCGCCGCTCTCCATCAGGTTGGATGAGACCGGCTGGTTCAGCCGGGCCAAGGCTGCCTGGATTGGCCCGAAGGAGTGGCCCAACGAGCTGACCGTGCTGGCAAAGGCGCTGCGCCGCCACGGCGAGAAGTTGCGTCTTGGCAATGGCGAGCAGGGTTATCGCCCCCATGTCACCCTGTCGCGCAAGGCGGGTGAGGCTCCGGCCATCCTGCCTGCCCCAAATTTTCTGCTGCAGGCCGATGAGTTCTGCCTCTATCAATCCATCTCGACTCCGGACGGGGGACGCTACGAGCCGCTTGCCTGCTGGCCGCTGCGCGCCCGGGTAAAAGAAGACGCGCGGAGGGCTAACCCGTGATCTTTGATCCCCCCCTACAATCGGGCCAGCTGGTGGCCCGCTACAAGCGCTTTCTGACCGATGTGCAACTCGATAACGGCGAGGTCATTACCATCCATTGCGCCAATACCGGTGCCATGACCGGTTGTGCCGATCCGGGCACCCGGGTCTGGTACTCCACCTCCGATAACCCCAAGCGCAAGCTGCCCAACAGCTGGGAGATCGCCGAGAGCCCGGCGGGCCACTTTATCTGCGTCAACACGGCGCGCGCCAACCAGATCGCCCGGGAGTTGATCGAGCAGGAGGCTATCGCTCCGCTGGCGGGTTACAGCCGCTTGCGCACCGAGGTGAAGTATGGCGAAGAGAACAGTCGCATCGATCTGTTGCTGGAAGATGACGAGAAGGGCAATTGTTACATCGAGGTAAAATCAGTCACCCTGCTCGACGAACGTGAACATCCGGGTATGGGCTACTTCCCCGATGCAGTCACCGCCCGTGGTGCCAAGCATTTGCGCGAGTTGATGGCGATGAAAGCTGCGGGCCACAGGGCCGTGCTGCTATTTATGGTGTTGCACTCCGGAATAAGCCGGATGCGCCCTGCAACCCATATAGATCCGCACTATAGTCTGCTAATTGAGCAGGCAATCGCGGCGGGGGTTGAAATTTTATGCTATCGGCCCCATGTTGGGGTGCAAGGCATGGTGGCTCAAGGGTTTATCCCGTTTGAATCTGGTCACCTGTTACCCGAGGGGAGTGCATAAATATTGGAGTGGGTAACATTATTGGTACGGCTCGTTTGCTTACCCGTTACCCTTCTGCTATAGATGTCGCCCTCAATTTATGGATGGCACGGGTAGCGTGCTGAATTAGGAGACAGGGCATGCCAACAGGCGAAAACAGGAAATCTCTGGGCCCCCTGGCCATTGCGGGTGTCGCGCCTTACCAGGAAAAGCCGGGTGAGGAGTACATGAATGACCAACAAAAGGCGCATTTTCGCAAGATCCTGGGTGCCTGGCGCAACCAACTGATGCAGGAAGTTGATCGTACAGTCGACCATATGAAAGACGAGGCTGCCAACTTCCCGGATCCCGTGGATCGTGCCGCGCAAGAAGAAGAGTTCGCTCTTGAACTGCGTACCCGCGACCGTGAACGCAAGCTGATCAAGAAGATCGAGAAGACCTTGCAGCTGCTTGAAGACGATGATTTCGGTTACTGCGAACATTGCGGTATCGAGATCGGTATCCGTCGTCTGGAAGCCCGTCCGACTGCCGACCTCTGTGTCGATTGCAAGACGCTGGCCGAGATCAAGGAAAAACAGATGGCCGGTTGATCCCGACCCTCTGGTATATGAAAAAGGGAGCTCGCGGGCTCCCTTTTTTATTGAGCTTTTGGCGGTCGCGCCCCAGAATGCAGCCTCAATGAATCGCTTATCCGAATAGTCATGCCAGTGAATTCCCCATCCTCACCCCTTGTGCGCCCCTATGTCGGCCGCTTTGCCCCCTCCCCCTCAGGCCCGCTTCATTTCGGTTCGCTGATCGCCGCCCTCGGCAGCTTTTTGCAGGCCAGAGCGCAGCAGGGGCGCTGGCTGGTGCGCATCGAAGATATCGATCCGCCGCGGGAGATGGCAGGGGCAGCGCACCTGATCCTCAAGACTCTTGAGGCATATGGCCTCGAGTGGGATGGGGAGGTGATGTTCCAGAGCGCGCGCCACGGCCGTTATGACGAGATCATCGACCAGCTCTATCGGGCGGGGGACCTCTACTGGTGCCGTTGCACCCGGCGCGAAATTATGGCCGCGGGCGGTCTCTACAGCGGCCACTGCCGCACGCTGGGGCTTGCGGCCGAAGGTTGCGCTGCCCGGCTGCGCCAGCACCATCCGGTCTACCACTTCGACGATCGCTTGCAGGGCCATATCGCGGTACCGGCGGCGCTCGCCGAGGAGGATTTCATTATCCGTCGCCGCGACGGGCTCTACGCCTACAACCTGGCGGTGGTGGTAGATGATATGGACAGCGGCATCACCGAGATAGTGCGCGGTGCCGATCTGCTGGAGCCCACGGTGCGCCAGATTGCCCTCTACCAGACCCTGGGGGCGCCGGTGCCCGACTGGGTGCACCTGCCGCTGGCGGTGCTGGCAGATGGCAACAAGCTCTCCAAGCAGAACCATGCGCCGGCCCTCGCGCTTGATGAGGTGCGACCAGCCTTGTGGCAGGCGCTGCACTTCCTCGGCCAGTGCCCGCCGCCCGAGCTGATGGCGAGCCGGATCGACGAGATCATCGAATGGGGCATCGCTAACTGGCAGCTAGAACGGGTGCCAGCCAGCGAGAAGATCCCGCTGGACATTGAGTAAAGAGAGCCGGTTTTCGTGTAATAGGACGTGAGCTGGGCGCTGATAGACCGCTATTTTCGCTGGCAGACGGTTTCATGCGGGATCAATTGTCAGCACGGTTTTTCATTTGGTTAGGCGTGAGCTATGATAGGCCGCTATTTTTTGGCCTCCCGTCAATTTAGAAGTCATGAAGAGGTGTACCATTTTTTCCCAGATCGCAAACTTTTGCCGCAAGGTGCTCGGCAAGGAAGACGGCGAGCAGTCGGTGGAATCCCCCATTCCAGCCCGTGTCGCCGGTCAACGTCGTACCTTAAGCCGTGATCAGCACCCTATTTCGCGCAAAGAGATCAGCGAGAATGCACTCAAGGTGCTCTATCGCCTGAACAAAGGGGGCTATGAGGCCTACCTGGTCGGCGGCGGAGTCCGGGATCTGCTGCTCGGGAAGACGCCCAAGGATTTCGACATCGCAACCGATGCGACGCCGGAGCAGATCAAGGCGCTGTTCAGCAACTGCCGCCTGATTGGCCGTCGTTTCCGCCTGGCCCACATTGTCTTTGGTCGTGACGTGATCGAAGTGGCCACCTTCCGGGGTCACCACCATCAGGTCAATACCAGCAAACATGTGTCGGCCCAGTCTGATGAAGGCATGCTGCTGCGCGACAATGTCTACGGCACCATCGAAGAGGATGCCGAGCGCCGCGACTTTACCGTCAACGCCCTCTACTACAGCGCCAAAGATTTCACCCTGCACGATTTCGAAGGGGGTCTGGAAGATCTGGCCGAGCGCAAGCTTGAGCTGATCGGCGATCCCGAGACCCGTTATCGTGAAGATCCGGTGCGGATGCTGCGCGCCGTGCGCTTCGCAGCCAAGCTGGATATGACCATCAGCCCGCGTACCGCCGCCCCCATCAAGGAGCTGGCGCCACTGCTGCAAGACATCCCGGCTGCCCGCCTGTTTGAGGAGACCCTCAAACTGTTCCTGGCTGGCGAAGGTCTGGCGACCTACAAGTTGCTGCGCGAGTATGGTCTGTTCCAGCAGCTGTTCCCGCAAGTGGCTGCGCTGTTTACCCCGCACGGCAACTCGCCCTATGAGCAGTTTATCGAGCAGGCGCTGATCGATACCGACACCCGCGTCCGCGAAGACAAGCGCGTCACTCCCGCCTTCCTCTACGCCACCCTGCTGTGGGGCTGCGTCGAGGCCCGTGGTCGGGTGCTGGAGAACGAGAGCGGCCTGCCCTGGTATGACGCCTTCATGCTGGCGATCAACGAGGTGCTGGACAATCAGGTGCGGATCATCGCCGTTCCCCGCCGTTTCACCACAGATGTCCGCGACATCTGGGCACTGCAACAGCGGCTGACCCGTCGTCAGGGCAAACATCCCGAGCGCGCCATGGAGCATCCCAAGTTCCGCGCGGCGTTCGACTTCCTGTTGCTGCGCAACCGGGTCGAGCGCGGTCTCGGCGAGCTGGCCAGCTGGTGGGAGCGCTATGTTGCCTCCAATCCGGATGTGCGCCCGCAATTGCAGCGTGAAGCGACCCGTCGCCCGGCCAGCGGTGAGCGCGGCGAGGCTCGCAGCCACGATGGCGAGAAGCGCAGCAGCAATAGCCGTAACCGCCGTCGCCCCCGTCGCCGCAAACCGAAAGTGGCTGAGTGACAACAGACGTGATGACCGAGGTCTTCATCGCCATTGGTTCCAACTTGTCTGATCCGCTGGGTCAGGCTCGTCGCGCCGTTGCCGCCTTGGCAAGGTTGCCGGAATCTGTGCTGGTGGAGGCCTCGTCGTTTTACAGCAGCCGCCCCATGGGGCCTGCTGACCAACCGGACTACGTCAATGCCGTGGCCCGGCTCAATACCCGGCTCGCGCCCCTTGCGCTGCTGGATCAATTACAAAAAATCGAGCTGGAACAGGGACGTGTGCGCAAAGATGAGCGGTGGGGGCCGAGAACTCTGGATCTCGATCTGCTGCTCTATGGGGATCAGGTGATCAACCATGAGCGCCTGATCGTACCCCACTACGGCATGAAGGAGCGGGAGTTCGTGCTGCTGCCCCTTGCCGAAATTGCGCCTGCTCTGGTGCTGCCCTGCGGCGCCCCGCTCGCCCGACTGGTTGCCCGCTGCCCGCACAATGATTTGGCCATCATTGCCCCGCGTGCAGACGTACAGGAGCCTCTATGAGCAAGATCACCACCGCCAGCCTGCTGAAGATGAAGCAGGAAGGTCAAAAGTTCACCGCCATCACCGCCTATGATGCCACCTTTGCCAAGCTGTTCGACGACGAGGGCGCCCACGTGCTGCTCATCGGCGATTCGCTGGGCATGGTGCTGCAAGGGGGGCAGGATACCCTGGCGGTCAACATGGATGAGATGGTCTATCACACCCGCTGTGTGGCGCGCGGTGCCAGCAAGGCACTGGTGGTCGCCGACATGCCGTTCATGAGCTATGCTACCCCCGAGCAGACTTACCAGAACGCTGCCCGCCTGATGGCGGCCGGTGCCCGCATGGTGAAGATGGAAGGGGGCGACTGGCTCTGTGACTCCATCCGCCACCTCACCCGCAACGGGGTGCCGGTGTGCGGTCACCTCGGCCTCACTCCGCAATCCGTTCATGTCTTTGGCGGCTTCAAGGTGCAGGGGCGCGATGAGTTTCAAGCCCAGGAGATCTACCGTCAGGCCCTCGAACTGCAAGCGGCCGGTATCCAGCTGCTGGTGCTCGAGTGTGTGCCCACTGCGCTGGCCGAGCGCATCACCAAGGCGCTTCGCATCCCGGTGATCGGCATTGGTGCCGGCCCCGCGACCGACGGTCAGATTTTGGTGATGCACGATGCCTTTGGCGTCACCTCCGGCTATGTGCCCAAGTTCACCAAGAACTTCCTGGCCGAGACCGGCGATGTGCGTGCCGCCATCCGCCTCTATGTCCAGCAGGTGAGCGAGGGGAGCTTCCCCGGCCCGGAGCACTGCTTTAACTGATCCTGGCAGTTGCATGATGGGGGCTGCGGCCCCCGTCTCTGCTTCTCAGCCTCGCACAGTTAATCCGTATAGCTAATCCGTATCTTATTGATTCATCTAAAGGTGAACTGCTGATAGCCATGTTCGTGCCCCATCCCGCCCGAGCGCTATCTGTGGATGCAACCCGTCTCTCTTTTTGATTTATCGGAAGGTGAACTGCTGATGTTGGTCGTAAATAATCCCGTCGTTCTGCGTGAGCAGATCAGCCTATGGCGCCGTGAAGGGCGTGCCATCGCATTTGTGCCCACCATGGGCAACCTGCATCAGGGCCACCTGACGCTGGTGAAAGAGGCGCACAGCCACGCCGAGAAGGTGGTGGTCAGCATCTTCGTCAACCCGATGCAGTTCGACAAGGCCGAGGATCTTGCCAACTACCCGCGAACTCTGGAGCAGGATTGCGCTGCGCTGGAAGCAGCCGGCGTCGATATGGTGTTCACCCCGACTCCGGAGATCATGTATCCGCAGGGGCTGGCCAGCCAGACCTTCGTCGAGGTGCCGGGTCTCTCCAATCTGCTGGAGGGGGCGCTGCGTCCGGGTCACTTCCGTGGGGTCAGCACAGTCGTTACCAAGCTGTTCAATCTGGTACAGCCGGATGTGGCCTGCTTTGGCCAGAAGGATTACCAGCAGTTGGCGCTTATTCGAAAGATGGTGGCCGACATGGCGATGCCCATCGAGATCGTCGGCGTGCCGACCGTGCGGGCCGAAGACGGGCTGGCGCTCTCTTCGCGTAACGGCTACCTGACAGCTGCCGAGCGGGCCATCGCCCCCGAGCTGGCGCGCACCATGAACTGGATCGCCGAGCAGATTGAAGCGGGTGACCACCACCTGCCGTCGCTGGTGGCGCAGGCCAGCCAGCGCCTCGACAATGCCGGTTTTCGTACCGATGCCATCGACATCGTCGATGCCGCCACCCTCGAATCCGCCACTGACGAGAGCGCACAGCTGGTGATCCTGATGGCCGCTTATCTTGGCAAGGCCCGCCTTATCGACAACCGCGTCGTCACCGTAAAGAAGTAATTCCCCCGATTGTCAGCGGACGCCTTCCCGGGCGTCCGCTGCTTTTTCACGCCTGCCATTTGGCGTTTTCCCTCGCGACTCTGCTCGCACCCGCTGTTTTCTCTCTCCACAATCGGCCCTGATGGCCGCTACAGGTGTTTATTTATGTTTACCTTGTTTGCTTCGTTGCTCTTCTGTCTGCTCTGTTTTGCCCTGACCCGGCTGCCCGCTTCGGTGCCGCTCTCGCGCAAGGTGCTTGCGGGTCTGCTGCTCGGTGCCCTGTTCGGGCTGGCTCTGCAACTGGGCTGGGGTGCCGATGATGCCGGCGTCCAGCAGACCCTGGAGTGGGTCAATATCATCGGCGGCGGCTATGTCAGCCTGCTCAAGGTAGTGATGATGCCGCTGGTGTTCACCTCGATCCTCTCTGCCATCAACAAGCTGGAGCAGGCCCAGTCCCTCGGCAAGATCAGCGCCGTGCTGATCGGCTCCATGCTGACCCTGGTGATGATCGCCGGTGTGGTGGGGATGACGGTGACCCATCTGAGTGGTCTCACTGCCGAGGGGCTGTTGAGCCACGGCAGCGACAGCGCTGCGCTGCAACAGAGCATGAGCACCATCGACAGTGCCCAGACCCTGCCTGCCCTGCTGCTCTCGCTGGTGCCTACCAACTTTGCCGCCGATATGGCGGGTAGCCGCGGCCTCTCGGTGATCGGGGTGGTGATCTTCACCGTGCTGGCGGGGGTTGCCCTGCTGCAGATGAAGGCGGAGCACCCGGAGGCCGGTGCTCGCGCCGCCGTGGCCATCGACACTCTGCAACTGTGGGTGATGAAGATGGTGCGGGTGGTGATTGCGCTCACCCCCTATGGCGTGATGGCGCTGATCGCCCGGGTGGTGGCTCACTATCCCCTGAGCGAGATCCTCAGCCTGCTCGGCTTTATCCTGGTCTGCTACGTCGCCATTCTGGCGATGTTTGCGGTACACATGGTGATCCTGTTGCTGATCGGCCAGAACCCGCTGCACTACCTGCGGGAAGTGTGGGGTGTGCTCACCTTTGCCTTTATCTCCCGCAGCAGCGCGGCTTCCATCCCGCTCAGCATCGAGACCCAGCAACGTCTTGGCGTGCCCTCCAGCATCGCCAACTTTGCCGCCTCGTTCGGTGCCAACCTCGGCCAGAACGGCTGTGCCGGCATCTATCCGGCCATGATGGTGGCGATGATTGCCCCCATGCTCGGTATCAACCCGTTTGAACCCCTGTTCCTGCTGACTCTGCTGCCGGTCATTGCGCTGGGCTCCATCGGGGTGGCCGGCGTCGGCGGTGGCGGCACCTTCGCCGCGCTGATCGTGCTCTCCACCCTCAACTTCCCCATCGCGCTGGTGGGGGTGATGATCGCCATCGAGCCGCTGGTGGACATGGACCGTACTGCTCTCAACGTCAACGGCTCCATCATGGCGGCCATGATCACCAAGCGGTTGCTGGGCAAGCAGCAGCTGGCCAACGTGGAGACGATGCAGACGCAGGCCGCCAGCTAACCCCGAGCGTTACCCAATATAAAGAAGCCCGCAGTTGCGGGCTTCTTTATGTCGACTGTGTTGCCTTGTGGGCAAACGCGGTTATTCGGCAGAGACGGGGTAACCAGCTCCTTTCCAGGCGAAGATGCCGCCCGGCACCCGATAGACCTGTTGATAGCCCTGAGTCACCGCCCAGGCGGCAGCGTTGTGGCTGCGGCCGCACTTGACGAAGCCGCAGTAGATCACCACAGGGCGGGACTTGTCTTCACCCAGCAGCGCCTGGAACTGCTCAGGTGTACCGCTCCCCTCGACGATTTCGCTCCAGTTGTCACCGGCCTTGGCCTCTTTCACGAAGACAAAGTTTTTGGCGCCCGGAATGTGCTCCTTCTTGTAGGAGTCCTCATAGGGCATGGTGTCGATGATCACCAGCTCTTCGCCCTTGTCCATCCGGGTCTTCAGCTCGGCTACGGTCAGCAGCTGATAGCCCCCCTGCTGCGCCTCCTGTGCCAGCTGCACCGCCAACTGCTCCAGCTTCACCTCCTGCTCGAACTGGTTGTCGCCACAGCCCGCGAGGGCAAAGCTGGCGGCGATCAGCGAGGCCAGCAGAGTGCGGGATCGCAATGTCATCATGTCACTACTCCTTTAGAACGGGAAAAACGGGGCGGGAAGTTCGCAGCAGGGCGCCCGCAAGCGTCAGTAGCAGCAGATCCCGCACAATGGCCTCCGGCAACGAGCCGAGATCAGCCCTGCCCAGACAGCCGCAAGAGATGTCGAGCCCGATGGCAACGCCATAGCCCAACACCGGAATAAACAGGGTGAGCAGCCCGATCACCAGCCAGAGTCCCCAGCGCCGGTTGGCGATGACCGCAAGCCCAGCACAGAGCTCCAGCGCGATCAGCCCCCAGGCCGCGAACGGGATCAGCGGCGGCCAGATCAGGCCAAAGGCGCCGATCTGCTCGATGAACAGGGCGGGGGATACCAGCTTGAACCCGGCGGAGGCGAGGAAAAATCCCCCGAGTGCCAGATTGGCCAGCATGCGCAACAACGCAGGCATATTCTACCTCTTTATAGAGAGGGGGTAAATTCTAACAATTCCCGATTGAGCCGCAATGACTAAACCCATGCCGGACAAGATAAATCTAGATTTTGCGGGGCAGTGACCAGAATGGGGGCGCTAGACCCTGATGGTGGCGGTTGTGGAGGCGGGATGCTGTGGCTGTGTCGATTGCTCCCGGTCGTGCTGGTGGGTCAGCAGTTCGGCAGCCAGCTCGATGGCCCGCTCGAGCAGTAGCAGCAGGCTGTCGACCGTCAGATGATCGAGCCACTCGCGGGCCCAGATCAGGGTCTCTCCCTGCTCGGTCTGATCCAGCAGAAACACTGGCTCGTCGCCAAGGTGGTTGAGCAGGGGCGTGTTGGGCATGGCGTGGCCCGGTAGCAGCAGGTAGATCACCAGATGGCCCTCATCCTCTGCCAGCGTTAGCACCAGTTCGTCGTTGATGGCGAGGGTGGTGGCTGTCTGTCCGGCCATCGGAAGCGGAAGTCCAAGTTGTGTGTACAGGGCGGTGATGAGAGCGTGATACATGGCCAAACCTCTGGCAGGGAGAGAGTGACACCCTATGCGGCTGATCGGTGGCTGCTTATCACTTGTCGTCATTTTTTTAGCGTTTTTGGTCGGCGGGTCGGGTGATTGTGCCGAAATTGTGAGCTGACAGACATCTTTTACGGGTCAGTCTGAATCCTAAAAAAGCGGGGCCGTCGCTGACAGGGTGACAAGGGGGGGCGGCGTACGCTGAGGATCTTCTCTCTCATCAACGCAGGTTTCTTGCCATGAAAATTGCCTCCCCGGATATCGATGTAAGCCGTCATCAGCAGACAAGCTCTGATGCTACACCTCCTGCTACTGCTCGCCTTGGCAACGCCAGACTACGGCTGCTGGATGCCGGTAACCGGGAGTTCGAGAGGGGGATCCGCCGTGGTATTGGCCATCGGCAGAGCCTGGAACTCAAGGCGGTCAAGCAGGCAGTGCGGCACTATCAGGCCCAGCCAACGCCTTCACTGGCCGGGCTGGCGAAGATTGAACAGGCGCTGCAGTTCTGGATCGACTCGGGCAAGAACCGCTCTCGTCAGCAGGATCCCGTGTTGCAAAAACTGGTCGATGACATCGCTGTCCGCCGTCAGGCGTTGGCGCAGGGTGGCAAGCCTCCCTCATTTCAGTTGGCGTGGGTCTGCAACGAGCAGGGGAGAGTCAATCAGCCTATCGAGAGTAACCAGCAGATCCGCCAGTGGTGCAGCGAGTTGGCTCGCCTGCAACAGGAGGGGGCCAACGACTTGTTCAAGCGGGAGCTGCAAGGGGGGCTAGACCTGATGTTCGGGGTGAGTGAGGGGATGATGGCGCGACGGTTGGAGCGGGCGCCGACCCGTGAAGAGGTCGCAGCAAGCCACGAGTGGCAGCTGTTTTGCGGGACCTTGCGTCAGGCTCTGCCGGCACTGGGCGAGCTCAAGCCGCAAGCCACTGCCGAGGAGAATGGTCGCGATATCCTGCTGACCCACAGTCAGTTGCTGGAGCTGGGCCACCTCAAGGAGGTTCTGGATCTCAGCATTCAGCAGCAGGTGAGCAAGCAGGGGGAGATTGGCCTGCTCAGGACCGAGCTGCTGACCGCGCTGGTGGATGGACTGAATGAGCCCTGGCTTGAGCGCGAGGCGCAGGAGAAGGCGCTCTGGCAGGGAGAGGCCGCATCAGGCAAGCACTATCAGAGTGGTGTGCGGGCCGAGCTAAAGAGCCCTCTCTCTGCGGCCAGCAAGGAGCTGAAACCGGGTGAGCCCGTGAGCCAGAAGGCCTTTGGCGGGCTCGGGCTGGTCAGTGCCAGTGCGCTGGTGGAGGCTTTCGCCAAGATCGAGATTGGCAAGTGGGAGGGGCGTCGCGACACGCCGGTAGGAGAGTTTGCCGGCAAGGTGGCTCTGACCCAGGAGAACAAGGCGAGTGCCAAGGCCGAGCTGGTGATTGGCAAGGCGGAGGGCTCATTGGTGTTCAATCCGGTGAACAAGATCGTCAATGATACCGACGGATCGCGTTACACCCCGGGGCCCCATGACCTTAGTCTGCTGCGCATCGGGGCCAGTGCCGAGCTGGTGAGCAGGCTGGGGCTGTCGGTGGAGGGGAGCTGGACTATCGGCAACCTGCTTAACGCCAAGCTGGCAGGCTCGGCCGAGGTGGTCGCCAATGCCAAGCTGGAGGCCGGTGCTGCGGCTATCATGACGCCCAATGGGCCAGTGGTCAGCGTGACGGCCAACGCCTCGGCCTTTGCTGGTATGAAAGCAGAGGGGAGTGCCCAGCTAAACCTGCTCAAGAGTCAGTATGCGGATGCCTATAGCCTTTCGGCCAAAGTACGCGCCTCCGCCAATCTGGGTGTCGGTGCATCGGCCGGTGCCACTGCGGCTTTCGGGCCACAGGGAGCCAAGTTTCATACTACCCTTGGCGTGACACTGGGGGTGGGGTCAGATGTCGGTTGGGAGGGCGGAGTCAACGCCATGGCTACCAAGGCGTATGCACTGGAGCTGGCTGCTCGTGCGGTAAGCAACTTTGATCAGCGCAAAGGGGAGCTGCTAGATGGACTGGCGATGGCGGCAGGGAATGAAAACCGTCTCTTCGAACTGGCCCAGCGGGTCGATAACCGGATTGCTACCCTCGCCACCCAGTTGGAGGAACTGCAGCTGGCGGCCAGCGAGAACCGGATCCGGATGCAGGAGAGCCTGATCGATCCCGATCTCGCGGCTGGTCGCACCGCCATGGCGCAGGCTATCGACGATGCCTTCGGTCAGGAGCGGGTCGATGAGCAGGGGGGCGTCACGGTTCCCGAGCGGGCCGCCGAGCGCAACGAGAAGCTTGAGCTCACCGCCCGGCTGCTAAAGGATCACGCCATCCGGGTCTAAGTCATCCCGAGGCTGGCAGGACAATGAAAACGGGCACCGCGAGGTGCCCGTTTTGGCAATCAGTGGCGCAGGCCGGTGCCGCGGGAGATAAGCCACCAGGCGATACCGTAGAGGGCCACGATAAAGCCGATGATGATGAGGTAGGCGGTGCCGAGTGGCACGTCGGAGATACCGAGGAAACCGTAACGGAACGCGTTCACCATGTAGATGATGGGGTTCACCTGGGAGACACCCTGCCAGAAGGGGGGCAGCAGGCTGATGGAGTAGAACACCCCGCCCAGATAGGTGAGCGGCGTCAGCACGAAGGTGGGGATGATGCTGATGTCGTCGAAGGTCTTGGCAAACACCGCGTTGATGAGGCCACCCAGCGAGAAGAGGATGGCGGTCAGCAGCACGGTGAAGCAGACGCTGAACAGGTGGTGGATCTGCAGCGGCACGAAGAACAGCGACACCAGGGTGACGATAAGGCCGACGCAGAGGCCGCGTGCCACGCCCCCGCCCACGTAACCGGCGATGATGACGTAGTTGGGCACCGGTGCGACCAGCATCTCCTCGATATTGCGCTGGAACTTGGCGCTGAAGAAGGAGGAGGCAACGTTGGAGTAGGAGTTGGTGATCACCGACATCATGATGAGGCCGGGCACGATGAACTCCATGTAGGTGAAGCCGCCCATGTCACCGATGCGCGAACCGATCAGGTTGCCGAAGATGACGAAGTAGAGGCTCATGGTGATGGCCGGTGGCACCAGGGTCTGGATCCAGATCCGGGTGAAGCGGCTCACCTCCTTGGCCAGAATGCTCTTGAAGGCGATGTAATAGATGGCCAGATTCATGCTTTTCTCCCCTCTTCGACCAGATTGACGAACAGCTCTTCCAGCCGGTTGGCCTTGTTGCGCATGCTCACGACCTGCACCTGCTGGTTGGACAGCTGCTCGAACAGGCTGTTGAGTGACTGGCTCTTGTCGAGATCTACCTCGAGGGTGCGTTCATCCGGCATGCGGCCGTTGAACTCTGGCACCTCAGGTACGGCAGAACCTGGCGCAAGGTCGAGCAGGAAGGTCTCGCGACCCAGCTTGCCCAGCAGATTCTTCATGCTGGTGTTCTCGATCAGCCGACCCTTGTCGATGATGCCGATGTTGCGGCAGAGCATCTCGGCCTCTTCCAGATAGTGGGTGGTGAGAATAATGGTGACGCCCTGTTCGTTGAGCTCTTTGAGGAAGGTCCACATGGAGCGGCGGATCTCGATATCGACCCCGGCGGTCGGTTCATCGAGGATCAGCAGCTTGGGCTCGTGCATCAGGGCGCGGGCGATCATCAGGCGACGCTTCATGCCGCCGGAGAGAGTGCGGGCAGGCATGTCGCGCTTCTCCCACAGATCGAGCTGGCGCAGGTACTTCTCTGCACGGATCTTGGCTTCTGCCTTGGGCACGCCGTAGAAACCGGCCTGATGGGTGACAATCTGGATCACCTTCTCGAACTGGCTGAAGTTGAACTCCTGTGGCACCAGCCCGAGCTGGGCCTTGGCCTGTTCCAGATCGCTGTCGATGTCGTAGCCAAACACCTTCACCTTGCCGGCGCTCTTGTTCACCAGCGAGCTGATGACGCCGATGGTGGTGGACTTGCCCGCGCCGTTCGGGCCGAGCAGGGCGAAGAAATCCCCCTGCCTGACGGTAAGATCGATGCCTTTAAGGGCTTCGACGCCCCCCTGATAGGTCTTTTTCAGGCCGCTGATTTCCAGTGCGTTCATTGCAACCTCTGTGATGGTTGAATCCGGCTCGATACAGAAAAGGCGGCCAAGGCCGCCTGCACAGAGTAAAGGGCACAAGGCCGCTTCACCCGTGATATTCCTGAACCTGGCTTACTCCTGGGGTACCACTTTGCCGATAAACGGCAGGTTGCGGTACTTCTGGGCGTAGTCGATGCCACAGCCGACCACGAATTCGTCCGGAATGGCGAAGCCAATCCAGTCGACCGGCACCTGCACTTCGCGGCGGGAGGGTTTGTCCAGCAGGGTGCAGATGGCCAGGGATTTCGGCTCGCGCAGGGAGAGGATCTCGCGCACCTTGTTGAGGGTGTAACCGGTGTCGATGATGTCTTCCACGATCACCACATCCTTGCCCTTGATGTCGTCGTCCAGGTCTTTGAGGATGCGGACGTCACGGGTGCTGTGCATGCCGGAGCCGTAGCTGGAGGCGGTCATGAAGTCCAGGGTGATGGGCAGCTGGCACTGGCGGCAGAGGTCGGCCAGGAAGATGCAGGAACCGCGCAGCAGCGCAATCATCACGACTTCGTCAGAACCCTGATAGCGGGCGGTGATCTCTTCACCCAATTTGGCGATCCGGGCGGCTACTTCAGCCTCGGAGATCATCACCTCGACGGTGTGTTTCATCACTTACTCCCATAAGGCCAAAGGGGATTTGGCCGTTCATGAATATCAAAACCGATGATTCTACCACTCATGTTGAAGGGTGCTAGAGATACGTGGTGCTTTTATCGGCTTATTTTAATTGATAGAGTTAGCAGGCACTCAGGCATGATTAGTTAAAATACTATAAACACCATAATCAATAACTATTAGATGATAAAAACTATGGAACCACGCGCAGAAATAAGACGTCGTACCCGGCTGTCGCCGGAAGCTCGTCGCTCCCAATTGATGGAATGTGCCATCGAGGTGTTCTCCCGTCGCGGCATTGGCCGTGCAGGTCACGCCGAGATAGCCGAACAGGCCAAGGTCTCTGTGGCTACCGTCTTCAACTATTTCAACACCCGCGAGGAGTTGGTAGATGAGGTGCTGGCCGAGATCGAACGCTTTGTGAACCAGATGCTGTCGCAGGCATACGGTGACCAGGGCTCCATTTTCGACAAGATCCAGCGTCATGTACGCCTCTCTGTCGATGCCGCCTACGATCAACCGGATTATGCCGGTATCTGGCTGGAGTGGAGCTCATCGGTTCGGGAAGAGGTATGGCCCCGCTATACCCGGCTGCTCGATCAGTGCCTTGAGCTGATCGCCAGCGAGCTGCAAACCGCCATGGATGCAGGGGAGATCACCAGCGTGCTGTCAGCACAGGATCTGGCCCGCTCTCTGACCGGTTTTGGCTATGTTATGATGCAGATGATCAATCAACCTCAGCGCCCGGTGCGCCAAGAGGTGACTGATTTCCTGTTCAAGTACGTGACGGCGCCAATTCAGGCTCGCTAACACGGCTTAACGAAAAAAAGGCGTCACTCATTGAGTGGCGCCGTTTTTTTATGGCCGGATATGGCGGTCACCTCACTGGTGGCCATAGCCCCAGCGGCGGGTCAGCTCATGCTCGACACCCAGATGATCGAGGATGCGGGCGACCATAAAGTCCACCAGATCCTCGATGCCTTTCGGCTCATGATAGAAACCGGGCGCAGCGGGCATGATGGTCACCCCGAGCCGTGCCAGTTTCAGCATGTTCTCCAGATGGAGCGCCGAGAAGGGGGTTTCGCGGGGCACCAGGATCAGCTGGCCGCGCTCCTTGATCACCACATCCGCCGCCCGTTCCAGCAGGTTGTCCGAGGTGCCGTTGGCAATGGCCGAGACGGTGCCCATGGAGCAGGGGCAGACCACCATATGTTTGGGGGCGGCCGAACCGGAGGCGACCGGCGAGAACCACTCCTCCTTGCCGCAGGCGACAATCTGCCCCTCCTTGGCGCCATATTGGCGGCAGAGGTACGCCGACAGTTCTTTCGGCGAGCCGGGCCAATCCTGTTGCTGTTCGGTCTTGAGTACCACACGAGCCGCCGATGAGGCGAGCAGGTAGACCCGATAGTCCGCCTGCACCAGACACTGGAGCAGGCGCAGGGCGTAGGGGGCGCCGGAGGCGCCGGTCAGCGCCAGGGTGATCGCTTTGTTCATAGTTCGCCGTGGTAATCCTTGAGGCGGGCGATCAGCTTGTCATGAATGCCACCGAAGCCGCCGTTGCTCATGATCAGAATATGGTCGCCATCGCGGCTCTCGGCTACCAACCGGTTGATCAAGGTCTCCAGATCGTTGAATACCTTGGCCGGTCGGGTCATATGGGCCGTCACCTCGCCGAGATCCCAGCCGATGTTGGGGGGTTGGAAGAAGAACACCTCGTCGGCGCCATCGAAGCAGCCAGCCAGCTCCTCCTTGTGAACCCCCAGCTTCATGGTGTTGGAGCGTGGCTCCAGCACCGCCAGAATACGGGCTTCTCCCACCTTGGCGCGCAGGCCGCCGAGAGTGGTCTCGATGGCGGTGGGGTGGTGGGCAAAGTCGTCATAGACACTGATGCCTGCCACCTCGCCTTTGAGCTCCATCCGCCGTTTGGGGGATTTGAATTGGCAGAGCGCCGCAATACCGTGCTCCACCATTACACCGGCATGGCGGGCGGCCGCGATGGCCATCAGACCGTTGTTGACGTTGTGTTCGCCGATGCACTCCCAGTGCACCTCGCCCTGTTTTTCGCCATCCAGCCACACCTCGAAGGCGGAGCCGTCGTCGGCCAGCTTGACCGCCTTCCACTTGGCGTCGTTCTGACCCACTAGCTCCACTTCGCTCCAGCAGCCCATCTTGCGTACGGCGG
This sequence comes from Aeromonas sp. R2-2, assembly GCF_040908355.1. Taxonomy (NCBI): domain Bacteria; kingdom Pseudomonadati; phylum Pseudomonadota; class Gammaproteobacteria; order Aeromonadales; family Aeromonadaceae; genus Aeromonas; species Aeromonas sp. R2-2. The sequence goes on from NZ_JBFODQ010000028.1 coordinate 27,087, forward strand.
TGAGGTTGTCATCGGCTTGCGGGAACAGCACCCGGCCGTTGCTCGGCACGGTGCGCATCAGGTGGTGGAACTGGCGCTGGATCGCGGCGAGATCCGGGAAGATATCCGCGTGGTCGAACTCCAGGTTGTTCATCACCAGGGTGCGCGGGTGGTAGTGAACGAATTTGGAGCGCTTGTCGAAGAAGGCGCAGTCATACTCGTCCGCTTCGATGACGAAGAAGGGGGCAGAGCCGAGACGGGCCGAGACCGGGAAGTTGCCCGGCACGCCGCCAATGAGGAAGCCGGGCTCCAGCTTGGCGTACTCCAGCACCCAGGCCAGCATGCTGGCGGTGGTGGTCTTGCCATGGGTGCCAGCAACGGCCAGTACCCAGCGATCTTGCAGCACGTGCTCCAGCAGCCACTGGGGGCCGGAGATGTAGGGCAGATTGCGGTCCAGCACATATTCAACACAGGGGTTGCCGCGGCTCATGGCGTTGCCGATCACCACCAGATCCGGCGCCGGATCGAGTTGGGAGGGGTCATAGCCTTCGGTCAGTTCGATGCCCTGTTGCTCGAGCTGGGTACTCATGGGGGGATAGACATTGGCATCCGAACCGGTCACCCGGTAACCAAGCTGTTTTGCCAACACCGCCAGACCACCCATAAAGGTGCCGCAGATCCCGAGAATGTGAATATGCATACCGCTTCCTTTCGCAGTAAAGGGAAGTGCGCATTCTAGGGGGTGTTGCGGTGGTGGCACAAGCCGCACTCATGGTGAGAGGCCCACAGATGCAGCACCGGAGGCAGAAATCTTGGCGCTGTTGGGATATGCGAGATTGGAATGGGCGGTCGGGCTTTATTTGAGGCTTGATATTGTGTCGCACTTTCTTACAATTCTTCGGTTTTGTGACGCACGCTACAGTTTTACGATATCGCCCTTTTCCAAAGGAGAGTCCCCATGGGCAAGTTCCTGCTTTGCTATCTGGTCGGTGGTCTGGTGGCCATCAGTTGGGCTGCGCTGCCCGCTCATGGTCCCTGGGATCAGTGGGACCTCGCGATTTTTCATACCGTTAACGGCTGGCTCGGGCAGTCGGTTCTGTGGGCCGATCTGGTGGCCATCACCAATAACCGGCTGTTCGATTTGGCGGTGTTGGCTTGTATGGGGCTGATCCTGGCCCGCTGCTTCTTCGCCCGGGATTTGGCGGGTCGTCGCCAACTGGTGGCGATGGGCATAGTGATGTTGCTGAGCGCACTGGTGATCAACCAGCTTGGTCACCGATTGCCGGTGGCGCGACCCAGCCCGACTCTGATGGTGGCCGATGCGCTGCGGGTGACCCAGATCAGTGCTATTCCGACCAAGGACTCTTCCGGTGACAGCTTCCCCGGGGATCACGCCCTGTTTCTGATGATCTTCGCCGGCTACGCCTTGCGTTATCTGCCGCGCTGGGCGGGAGTCACCGCATTGCTGATGGTGCCGATCTTTTCCACGCCGCGCATTCTGGCTGGCGCCCACTGGTTTACCGATGTCTACGTCGGCGCACTGGGGCTGGCGACCCTCTGTCTGCCTTGGCTGCTGTTGACCCCGCTGGCGGATCGGCTGATAGAGCGCATTTCCCCCCGATTGGCCCGTGTGCCGCTGCTGCGCAGTCAGACCCACTGATTGAACGTCGCAAAATAAAACGCCCCGACATGAAAATGTCGGGGCGTTTTATTATCAACCCGCGAGAGATCAGCCTTGATAGCCGTTCGGGTTGTTGCTTTGCCAGCGCCAGGTATCGACCATCATCTGCTCCAGACCGCGTTCTGCCTGCCAGCCCAGCTCGGCACGGGCCAGCGTCGGCTCTGCCCAGCACTCGGCGATGTCGCCCGGGCGGCGGGGTTTGATCTGGTAGGGAATGGGGCGGCCGCTGGCCGCTTCAAACGCCTTGACCATCTCCAGTACCGAGTAGCCTTGACCTGTGCCCAGGTTGTAGGTGAAGACGCCGGTGTCGCTTTTGATGCGCGCCAGTGCTTTCAGGTGGCCGATGGCCAGATCCACCACATGGATGTAGTCACGCACGCCGGTGCCATCCGGGGTCGGGTAGTCGTTGCCAAATACCCCCAGCTCCTTGAGCTTGCCGACACCCACCTGGCTGATATAGGGCAGCAGGTTGTTGGGGATGCCGTTGGGATCTTCACCAATCAGGCCGCTCTCGTGGGCGCCGACCGGATTGAAGTAACGCAGCAGTACGATGGCCCAGCGGGGATCGGATTTGGCGAGATCACGGAGGATCTCCTCCACCATCAGCTTGGAGCGGCCGTAGGGGTTGGTGGCGCTGGTGGGGAAATCTTCCCGCAGCGGTACCGAGGCGGGATCGCCATAGACGGTGGCCGAGGAGCTGAATACCAGCCGGAAAACGCCAGCCTTGGCCATCTCTTCGCACAGCACCAGAGTGCCGCTGATGTTGTTCTGGTAGTAGGTGAGCGGGATCTGGCTCGACTCTCCGACCGCCTTGAGGCCGGCGAAGTGGATCACCGATTCGATCTGGTGGTTGGCAAACAGCTGCTGCAGGCAGGCTCTGTCCAGCACATCCCCTTCGACGAAGGTGACCGGCTTGCCGGTGATCTGCTCGACCCGCTTGAGTGACTCCGGTGAGGAGTTGGATAGGTTGTCGAGTACCACGACCTGCTGCCCCGCGCCCAGCAGCTCAACCAGGGTGTGGGAGCCGATATAGCCAGCGCCCCCTGTGACCAGTATTGTCATTTTTTATCCCGTGTTCTGGTGAAACTGGGGCAGAGTCTAGCGCCCCTGTCTACTTGGGAAAAGGTTGGGATACCGATGACGCCTTCACCGCACGTCACAAAAGCCTTCACCACGCCTCAATAATCGAGGCCGATATCCCCTTTCGCAGTGCAGGAGCAGGCCAGAGCAACGCCGCTCTCCAGATCCTGAGCACTCAGGGTCATCACGCTCTGGCGCTCGATGTCACCTGTGGTGGTGCAACGACAGCTGCCACATACCCCGGCGCGACAAGCCGCCATCATGGTTTCGCCCGCCGCTTCCAGCGCCGCCAACAGGGTCTGACCCGGCAGGATTTTCACTTTCTTGCCGCTCTTTTTCAGGGTCAGCCAGAAGTGGTCGCTGGTGGTAACGGCGGGCTCTGTGGGAGGAAGTCCAAAGGACTCCTGATGCAGTTGCTCCGGCGGCAATCCCAGCTCTGCCAGCATGGCGCTGACCGCCGCCATATAGGGGGCCGGGCCGCAGAGATAGACATGGCGTTCGCGCAGATCTGGAGCCAGTTCGGCCAGCATGGCGGGGGTGAGTCGGCCAATCCAAGGGTGATCTGCTGGGGCATCTTCCAGAATCAGGGCATGGCGTATACCGGCATGGGCCTCAGCCACTGCAGCCAAGTCATCTGCGAAGATCACATCTGCTGGCGAGCGGGCGCTATGGATAAAGCGGATATCGGCATCCGGCCGTTTGGCGAGCTCGTCCCGCAGCATGGCCCACATGGGGGTGATGCCGGAACCGGCACTGAGCAGCAGCGGCCGCTCGCAAGGGAGGTTGGTCAGGTTGAACTCGCCGAACGGGCCATCGGCCCGGATCTTGTCTCCCACCTGCAAGGTCTGGTGCAGATGGCGGGAGACCCGTCCCACATCCTTGATGGTCACCTGCCAGCACGCATCCTGCGGGCTGGAGGAGAGGGTATAGGCGCGGCACTCCGGCTGGCCGTCGATCTCGGTATGCAGGGTGATGCACTGGCCAGCCAGTACGGGAGGGAGGCTGCCAGAAAGCGGCACCAGCTGCCAGCTCACTACGTCGCGGGTGTTCTGTTGGCGGCCAATGCAGGTGAGCGTGAGAGAGGTCATCACAAGGCTCCTTATGTTTGAAACGGTTTGAAAAACATCTGATGAAAAAGCCGGATCCAGAAAAAAGGCGAGCCGGGCGGCTCGCCAAACGCTTACAACATGAGGTGCCGATCAGGCCGCCAGGATCTCGGCCAAGTCAGCCTCGGCCGTGGTGGTCCCTTTCAGGCCAAACTGCTCCTCCAGCACCTTGAGCAGGGCCGGGGTGAGGAAGGCGGGGGCGGTCGGCCCGGTACGAATGTCTTTCACCCCAAGGGAGAGCAGGGTGAGCAGAATGACGATGGCTTTCTGCTCGAACCAGGAAAGCACCAGCGTCAGCGGCAGATCGTTGACCCCGCACTCGAACGCTTCGGAGAGCGCCAGCGCCAGCTGAATGGCAGAGTAGGCATCGTTGCACTGGCCCACGTCCAGCAGGCGCGGAATACCGCCGATGTCGCCAAAGTCGAGCTTGTTGAACTTGTACTTGCCGCAGCCCAGGGTGAGCAGCAGGCTGTCGCGCGGCGCTGCCTTGGCAAACTCGGTGAAGTAGGCTCGCTCGGCCTTGTCGCCGTCACAGCCACCCACCAGGAAGAAGTGGCTGATCTCCCCGGCTTTTACCTTCTCAATCACCGCGGGTGCGGCCTGCATCAGGGCGTTGCGGGCAAAGCCGATGGTGATGAAGTGCTCGAGCTCGGTGTGTTTGAAGCCATCGAGTGCCAGAGCCTTGGCGATCACGGCGGAGAAATCATCCCCTTCCAGATGAGTGACGCCCGGCCAGCCGACGATGGAGCGGGTGAAGATGCGGTCCGAGTAGTTGCCCACATTCGGGTCGATGATGCAGTTGGAGGTCATCACCACGGCGCCCGGGAAGTTGGCAAACTCCTTCTGCTGGTTTTGCCAAGCGGAGCCGTAGTTGCCCACCAGATGGGGGTACTGCTTGAAGAAGGGGTAGGCCAGCGCGGGCAGCATCTCGCCGTGGGTGTAGACATGGATGCCGGTCCCCTTGGTCTGCTCCAGAATGAGCTTGAGATCCATCATGTCGTGGCCGGAGACCAGAATGCACTTGCCGGGGATGGGGGTGACGCGTACCTGGGTCGGTTCCGGATGACCGAAGGCGCTGGTTTCACCCAAATCCAGCATCTCCATGATTTTGAAGTTGAGCTGACCGATCTCCATGGCGCAGTTGAACAGCCGACCCATTTCGCTCGGATCTGTGCTGAGCCAGCTCATGATGCGATGGAATTCGGCAGCCACCTCGTCACTCTGCTGATCCAGCACCCGGGCGTGCTCCATATATGCGGCCGCGCCCTTGAGGCCGTAAAGGCAGAGTAGGCGCAGCCCCATGATGTCCTCGTTCACCTCGCTCTTGCCCCGATTGGGGGCGGCTGGTGCGGCATGGGCAAGTTGTTCCAGCAGCTCGGCACCTGGCTCGAAGTAAGCGGAGTGTGGCAAGTCGTTGACCTGCACCGCCATCCCGGCCAGTTGCTCGGCCAACTGCTGGCGATAAGCGATGGCCTGATTGACGTAAGCCACAATACGGGCGGAGTCGAAGTTGACGTTGGTGAGGGTAGCGAAGAAGGCCTTGGGCACGAAGGCATCGATCTCGCGATCTATGATGCCCTGCTCGCGGGCGGCCAGCGCCCAGGCGCTGAGCCCCTGCAGGGTGTAGATCAGCACATCCTGCAGATCCGAGGTTTCCGCCGTCTTGCCGCACATACCTTGTGCGTAGGCACAGCCGTTGCCAGCCGGGGTACGAATTGTCTGTTCACATTGCACACAAAACATCATGCCTCTCCTAATTGGACATTTCAGTTGTCTGTTTTGTGGCGATTCTATTCCTCTCGCGAAAAACTTAATAGGCATTCAATTTGCCAATTAAGATTCCCTTGATGCAGATCAAAAACAAAAAAAGCCGCCCAAACAGGACGGCAAGCGGGTGGATAAAAGGAGAGACAACTCAGGTTTGCAACAGAACATAACAATCAGATGGATTGGGCCGTGGTCTGGTCAGGAGCTTCCGGCCCGGTACTTACTCAAGCCAGCATACGTACGCTGTAGTCGGCTTGGTTCACTATCAGGCCAGATAAGCGCGCAGCATCCAGACCAGTTTTTCCTGCTGCTGCACATAGTCGGAGAGGATGGAGGCAGTGCCCTCATCACCGGCTTCGGCGGCCTGACCCAGAATACGGCGCTGGGCGACCAGCAGTTCGCGGAAGCTCTCCAGCAGAGATTCGACACAGGCGCGGCCATCGTGCAGCCCTTTTTGCTCTGGGATGGCAGAGACTTTCAGGTAGTCGCTGAAGCTGTGCATGGGCACGCCATCCAGGGTCAGGATCCGCTCGGCCAGAGCATCGACTTTCAGCAGCAGGTCGTTGTAAATCTCTTCAAATTTCAGGTGCAGTTCGAAGAACTGGTTGCCACGGATATTCCAGTGGAAGCCGCGCACGTTCATGTAGAGGATCTGGTAGCTGGCCAGCAATTTGTTCAACTCGGCTGCCAGGGCTTGTGATTGAGCAGTATCAAGACCAATCGGGCTTTTCATCATTCACCTCCAGATTTGGAAATCGGTTTTAAATTCTCTTTCGGAACGCACTCAGAGTAACGCCTTGCAAAATGCAGGGACAATTGCTTGTGCCTAACTGTTTGATAGCTAACGGCTATCAAACAGTACGCAGCAACGGGGGCAATGGATGAGGATTAGGGGAAGTATTTTTCGAGCAGCGCCATCAGGATGGCCTGACACTCGCGGTCTGGTTTGCTATCGACCTTGCTGGCGCGAAAGTGGAGTTGAAAGGCGCCCATGACGGCGCGGCTCTGCTCATCCCACTGGCCGGTTTGGGACAGGCCGTAGCCATAGCGGGCCAGCTGCTGCTGCCACATGGCCGCATCCCAATCGGGCAAGGGACTGGCCAGTAGCTCGGCCACCCGACCTTCATCTGGCCAGGCGCCGACCCCGTACGTCAGATAGAGCTGGCGCCAGGGGAAGTGTGGGCCGGGATCCTGCTTGCGCTCGGGGGCGACATCGCTGTGGCCCAGCACCTGGGTCGGTGGAATCTGGTAGCGGGCGACCAGCTCCCGGCTGAGGGCGCCGACGGCGGCAATCTGCTGCGGGGTATAGGGTTGCCAGCGGCGGGCATCGGGGGCCAGCGGCTCATCTTCTGGTGGATAGCCAAGGTTGACGATCTCGATACCAAGGGAGCTGGCATTGAGCCCGGCATATTGGTGCCAGCGGCTGCGTCCCGCATGCCAGGCGCGCGCGCTGTCCGGCACCAGCTGATAGACCGGTAGCGGGGTCTCGTGGCTGTCGCGGGGGATCAGGTAGTGGGCGCTCACCTTGTGCTCCGGCTCGGTCAGCAGGCGCAGGGAGTTGGCATCATCTTCGTCGGTGTAGTGGAGGATCAGAAAGGCGATCCGCTCGTTCTGGTTGGCGCTCTGATAGCGGGTAGATAGCTGGTACTCGGATGGTGTGCAGGCGCCCAGCAGCAGAATCAGTGGCAGACAGAAGAGGGGAAGAAGACAGCGCCAGCGCCATCCCCCTGCCACAGTCAGTCTGCTGAGCGTGGGAGGAGTGAGTCGCTGGCACATGTCGAAGGCCCGGTCTGGTCAGTCGCGCGGCTGGTTAGCCGCGGTATTTGGCTGTGAGACCGATCAGGAAGTTACGCAGGATCTGATCCCCGCAATCCTGATAGTGCTTGTGATCCTTGGAGCGGAACAGGGCGCTGAGCTCGGACTTGGAGAGGTTGAAGTCGGCGAGCTTGAGGGTGCCGAGCATATCCTCTTCCTTGAAGTTGAGACCGATGCGCAGCTTGCGCAGGATCATGTTGTTGTTGATCCGGTTCGGGATCACCTGGGCCGGTGCATCTTCCCGCACGCCGCGGCGGGCGATGATGAAACCGTCGAGGAACTGGCTCAGGGCCGAGTCGGGACAGGCGACATAGCCTGCCTCTTGCTCTTCACCTTCCGCCGCCTCTTTCATCAACCAGCTGTGCAGCTGGGCGTGAGTGACCGTCAGGTTGCCCTTGGCAAACATCTCGACCATCTGGTCGTTGCTGATGGTGAGGGCGTAGCGCAGACGGCGCAGAATATCGTTGTTGGTCATGCTGACTCCTGTGTAAACGGCGCAACTTTACCATCTGGCGGCCCTCGCGTCAGAAAAAGCGGGGCCGCTACAGTTCAGGTCAAGCCCATCAAGCCTTGCCGAGATAGCGGGGCGCCTCCTGGCGCACCAGTTCCAGCGCATCTTGCAGCTCCAGCAGCTCGGGTTCCAGCTCGCTCACCGGCACGCCGTCACGCAGCTGTTGCTCCAGCTGGGAGAGCAGCCGTTGCAGTCCCGGCACCCCGGAATAGGCACAGCCGCCGTTGAGGCGATGGAGCTGGGCCAGCACCTCGCTATCTTCAATTTCGCCAGCCAGCGCGCTATCCAGCACTGGTTCCACTTCGTCGAAACTGGTCAGCAGCATGGTCAGCATCTCTCTGGCGAGATGCTCTTTCCCCGCCGCCTGCCGCACCGCCAGTGCCCAGTCGATCTGTTGGGCACCATTATTCTGGTGGCGGCGATGGGCAAAGTCGGTGATGAGCTGGGCCAGCATGCTCTCGTCGATGGGCTTGGCCAGATAGTCGTCCATCCCCTGCCGGATCAGCCGCTCCCGTTCTCCGGGGATGGCGTGGGCGGTCACCGCCACGATCGGGGTGGTGGTGTTGAGGGACTGGTTGCGGATAGCCTGGGTGGCACTGATGCCATCCATGATCGGCATCTGGATATCCATGAAGATGATGTCGAACGGCTGGCTCTGGGCCTGCTTGACCGCTTCCTTGCCGTTTTTGCACACCACCACCTGACTCACCATCTCCTTGAGCATGGCGGCGATCAGCTTGAGGTTGGCGGCGTTGTCATCCACCGCCAGCACCTTGATTGGCTGCAACTGGCGCGGAGCAGGCTGGGCGGGCAGTTTCTGGCGGCTCGATTCCGGCGAGAGCAGGGCGTGCAGCAGCTTGCGGTGGTTGACCGGTTTGGAGAGACAGTGCTGGGCGCCATGGGCCAGCATAGCTTCATAGAGCGCTGGCTCGTGGCTGCTGAGCAGCACTATGGTGTTCTGCTGCTGGCCGTTCAGTCTGTCGAGACGGCCGAGCACCTGCTGCGGCGTATGCAGGGTGCTGCTGCCGATGATCACCATCTCCTGCTCGCTCATCTCGGGCCAGGGATCATCGCTGGTCAGTGGGTGCACATCGAGGTGCCACTCCGCCAGCAGGGCGAGCAGGGAGGCTTGCGCGAAGGGATCCGGTTCCAGCAGCCAGAGCCGTTTGCCACGGATCCGATCCAGCGGCAGTTGATCGGTCTGGGGCAGGGGGGAGACCTCCACATCCAGACTGAACGAGAAGATGGAGCCCTTGCCGAGCTCCGATTCGAAACGGATCTGGCCGCCCATCTGCTGCACCAGCTTCTGGGTGATGACGAGGCCCAGGCCCGTGCCGCCATAACGGCGGGAGATGGAGGAGTCGGCCTGATTGAAGGCCTGGAACAGCTGATGTTGCTGCTCTTGGGAGATGCCGATGCCGGTATCACGGATCTGGACGTTGAGCCTCACCTTGTGGTTGCCACTGCCGGTCTGCTCGATATGGACATCCACGTTGCCCTGCTCGGTGAACTTGATGGCGTTGCCGGTGAGGTTGGTCAGCACCTGTTGCAGACGCATGGGGTCGCCGGTGAGGTAATCCGGCACATCGGCATCCACCCGCAGGGAGAGCTCCAGCTGCTTGTCGTGGGCGCTGGGGCCGAGCAGGTGCATGGTCTCGTTGAGAGTGTCGCGCAGGCTGAACGGGATATGCTCCAGCTGCAGCTTGCCCGCTTCCAGCTTCGAGAAGTCGAGGATGTCGTTGATGATGCCAAGCAGGTTGCGCGCCGATTTCTCGATGGTCTGCATGTAGTCGGTTTGGCTCGGGGTCAGGCTGGTTTTCAGCAGCTGGCGGGTAAAACCGATGACCCCGTTGAGCGGTGTACGAAGCTCGTGGGACATGTTGGCCAGAAACTCCGACTTGACCCGCGCCGCCTCCTGCGCCCGTTTCTTGGCCATGTCGAGTTCGACGTTCTGGATCTCGATCTGCTCCAAGGTTTCACGCAGGTCAGAGGTGGCCTGATCGATATTCTGCTGCATCTCTTCGTGATATTCGGAAAGCGCCTTGGCCATGGCGTTGATGCCGTTTTTCAGCATATCCAACTCGCCGGTGAGCTGGCCGCTGACCCGGGTATCGAGCCGCCCCTCCCTGATCTTGTGCACCGCCTGCACCATGTTGGTGATGGGCTGGGTCACGCTCTTGACCAGACGGAAGCCAAACAGGGTACTGAAGGCCACCCCGATGAGCACCATGATCACCGCAAAGAAGGTGTCGCGGTACTGCAGCAACATGGCCCTATCGGTCGCCATCTGCATCGAGATGTAGCCGATCATCGGCGGCTCTACATCGCTGGGTAGCGGGAAGCCATCCAGACTGGTTTCAGCCTGGATCGGGGTGCGCAAAATGATGTCGTCCCCCTGAAACGTCACGCTGGTCAAATCCGGAATGGGTTCGCCATCGGGCAGCCTGAGCCGGGTGAAATCCCGGTGGTAGTTCGAGGTGACGAACAGCTGGTTGTCCTGGGTGAAAACCGCGATGGACTTGATGAAGGGGGAGTTCTTGCGATGGGTCAGGCCAATGAGCCGCTTGAGGGATTCGCGACTGTGCTGGGTCATCCCGTATTCACTGGCGATCGCCAGCGGTTCGATGATGTTGATCCCCTGATCAATGAGGTTGTTTTCCAGCTGCTGGTAGCGGTGGAAGGTGAAGTAACCGGCCATCAGGCCACCGATGATCAGGGTCGGCAGGATGGTAAAGGCGAGAACGCGTGCTCTCAGGCCATATTTGGTCATACGAACAGGCCACCAGTGAACAGGGTTGGCGATAGGGTTGATGGCAATACACGGGCTCTGTGGCCGTATTTGGTCATACTATTATTCTTGTGGGACAATACCCGGCAGCAGATTCCACAATCATGACATAGCCACCTATAGGCACCAAGTTTTATGGCCCAGTTTTTCAAGCCCCAAAAGAAGTCCACCCAGCTCCAACGCATTGAATTTACGATAGACACCCTCGATCACCACTGCGTCGGTATCGGTCGCCATCAGGGCAAGGCGATCTTCGTCGAAGGGGCGCTGCCCGGCGAGACCGTCAAGGCACGCATCACCGAAGAGAAAAAGCAGTATGGTCACGCCGCCTTGCAACAGGTGGTGACCCCGGTGGCCAATCGTATCGCTCCCTTTTGCGGCCACTATCGCGAGTGCGGCGGTTGCAGTGCCCAGCACATGTCGGTTGCCGATCAGCAAGCCGCCAAGGCCGCGGGACTGGTCAGCCTGTTCGAGCGGTTGGGCAACATCAAGGCGCCGGCGCTGGAGCCGGTACTGACCGGTGAAGATCGTGCCTATCGCCGGGTCTGTCGTCTGGCCATCAAATTTGACAAGAACGGTCGCTGCACCCGGGTCGGTTTCCGCCGCCGCAACAGCAACGATCTGGTGGAGATCGAAGGGTGCCCTGTGCTGGCCGAACCGCTCTCTGCGCTGATTGCCCCGCTGCGTGAGTGCCTCAATCGCTTGAAGAGCCAGCGCGAGCTGGGCCATGCGGAGCTTATCCAGGCGGAGCAGGGGATCATGATGCTGCTGCGTCACACCGGCCGCCCTAATGAGGCGGATCGTGCCCTGCTGGTGGAGTTTGCAAAAGTGCAGGGGATCGACCTCTATCTGCAGGCGGCCGATGATCGCATCGAAGCGCTGCAGCAACAATTTTCCCCATCCTATTCGCTGGATGGCCTGTCTCTTGCATTTGCCCCCGGTGATTTCATTCAGGTCAACGGTCCCATCAACCAGAGCATGGTGGAGCAGGCGCTGACATGGCTCGGGGCGAGCAAGGATGACAAGGTGCTCGATCTCTTCTGCGGTATCGGCAACTTCACCCTGCCGCTGGCCCGTCAGGCTCGCGAAGTGGTGGGTGTGGAAGGTGAACTGGCCATGGTGCAGCGGGCCGAAGAGAACGCCCGTCGCAACGGCATCAGCAATGCCCGTTTCTACAAGGCCGACCTGAGCGATGACATCGTCGGCATGTCTTGGGCGCGGGAAGGGTTTGATCTGGTGCTGCTGGATCCGGCTCGTCCCGGCGCGCTGGAAGTGATGGGACACGTCGTGAAACTTTCCCCCAAGCGGGTGGTCTACGTCTCCTGTAACCCGGTCACCCTGGCGCGGGACAGTCAGGTACTGGTGAAAGGGGGTTACCGTCTGGTGCGCCTCGGCATGCTCGATATGTTCCCTCACACCGGTCATCTGGAGTCCATGGCGCTGTTTGAACGGGAGTAAATGACTCATCAGTTCGGCGATACCGGATAGGTCATCCGGCATGTTCGTTACTCTTTGAGCAGGTGTGTATATGAAGTCATCCTGCTCATCGGTACGGCGATGCGGATGTGCAATCCGGCATGTCTGCGGCTGTTTGAGCTGGTGTGATTGGGGTAATCTAGACCCTCGTCGTTCGGCAGGGCCTGTTGGCGCGCTCTATTGTCTTTCTGGACAATATGCCTTGAAAAGTGCGCTGGATATCCCCATTTGAGGCAATCTCATGAGGGGAGAAAGTGACAGCTTTCGGCCCGATAATTTAAAGGATTGATACCATGGTTGCGGTTCGCGATATTCATTTGAAAGACAACTTCACCCTGGAAGAGTGGGTCAGCTCGCTCTCCTTGAGTGACAGTGAAAAGGATCAGCTGCGAACCGTCTACCAGTATTGTCTGACGCTCGGTGACGAAGCGCTGACCAGCAAGCTGCTGGTGCGTGGCATCGAAATGGTGGGCATCCTGCAGATGCTCAGCATGGATATCGGCACTCTCAAAGCGGCCATCATCTACCCCTTCGTCGAAGCCGGTCTCATCAGCCAGGAGCGGATGGACGAGGACTTCGGCTCCAAGATCGCCAAGCTGGTGGAAGGGGTGCTGGAGATGGAGGCCATCCGCTCCCTGCAGACCCTCCATCGCAGCGAAACCTCGCCGGAGCAGGTCGACAATGTGCGTCGCATGTTGCTCGCCATGGTCGAGGATGTGCGCGCTGTGGTGATCAAGCTGGCGGAGCGGATCGCCTGCCTGCGGGAAGCGAAGACGGCAGATGAAGAGACCCGGGTGCTGATGGCCCAGGAGATCACCAACATCTATGCGCCGCTCGCCAACCGTCTCGGCATTGGCCAGCTCAAGTGGGAGCTGGAAGATCTCGCCTTCCGTTACCTGCACCCGGATACCTACAAACAGATCGCCAAGCAGCTCGACGAGAAGCGGCTCGACCGCGAGCGCTACATCCGCGAGTTTGTGCAATCCCTGCGTAATGGGTTGAAAGAGGCGGGAGTTGACGCCGAGGTGTACGGCCGACCGAAACACATCTACAGCATCTGGCGCAAGATGCAGAAGAAGCACCTCGAATTCAACGAGTTGTTCGACGTGCGCGCGGTGCGGGTAGTGACCAAGCGGCTGCAGGATTGCTATGCGGCGCTCGGCATCGTCCATACCCAGTTCCACCACATTCCTCGCGAGTTTGACGACTATGTCGCCAACCCCAAACCCAACGGCTACCAGTCAATTCACACCGTAGTGGTGGGGCCTGAGGGCAAGACGGTCGAGATCCAGATCCGTACCGACCAGATGCATCAGGATGCCGAGCTCGGCGTCGCGGCGCACTGGCGCTACAAGGAAGGGGCACAGGCTGGCGGCAAGGCCAACACCTTCGAAGACAAGATCGAGTGGCTGCGCAAGCTGCTCGCCTGGCAGGAGGATCTCTCCGAGAGCGGCTCCCTGCTGGAAGACCTGCGCAGTCAGGTGTTCGAGGACCGGGTCTACGTCTTCACCCCGAAAGGGGATGTCATCGACCTGCCGGCAGGCGCCACCCCGCTCGATTTTGCCTATCACGTCCACAGCATGATCGGTCACCGCTGCATCGGCGCCAAGATTGACGGCCGCATCGTGCCGTTTACCTACGCGCTGCAGACCGGCGATCAGGTGGAGGTGATCACCCAGAAAGAGCCGAACCCGAGCCGCGACTGGATGAACCCCAACGCCGGCTTCCTGCGCTCCAGCCGGGCGCGGGCCAAGGTGGCGACCTGGTTCAGAAAACTGGATCGGGACAAGAATATCGTGGCCGGTCGTGAGTTGTTCGAGAAGGAGCTGGATCGCCACAATCTCAGCATGTCCAAGATCGACAAGGGCAACATGCTGCGCCGCTTCAATCTGGAGAGCACCGACGATCTGCTGGCCGGTATCGGCAGCGGCGACATCCGCATCAACCAGGTGCTCAACTATCTCGACACCTGCTACAACAAGCCGACGGCGGAAGAGGAAGATCGCCGCCTGTTGGAGAAGCTGGAGCAGAAGGCCAATGCGCCGATGCGCCACAAGCCCAAAGACCACATAGTGGTGGAAGGGGTCGGCAACCTGATGACCCATATTGCCCGCTGCTGCCAACCTATTCCGGGGGACTCCATTCAGGGCTTTATTACCATGGGGCGCGGCGTATCCATTCACCGGGAAGATTGCGAGCAGTTGAAAGAGTTGTCACGGCGCAACCCCGAGCGGCTGATCGATGCGGTGTGGGGGGAGAACTACTCCGGCGGCTATGGCCTCACCATCCGGATCATCTCCAACGATCGCTCCGGCCTGCTGCGCGATATCACCACCGTGCTGGCCAACGAGAAGATCAATGTGATGGGGGTGCGCTCGCGCTCCAACGTGCGCGAGCAGACCGCCGAGATCGACATGGAGCTGGAGATTTACAACATCAACGCTTTCAACCGGGCGTTGGCCAAGCTCAGTCAGCTCAACGATGTGATCAGCGCCAAGCGGCTTTGATATCGAACCGACCGGCCCCAGTGGCCGGTCTGCATTTACGACCCTTTTTGAACGAATAGAAAGCGAACATCCCATGTCCCAACGTTACGATCTGCCCCAACTGCTCGACATCATGGCTCGTTTGCGTGACCCGCAAAACGGCTGCCCCTGGGATCTGAAACAGGACTTCCAGAGCATAGTGCCGCACACCCTGGAAGAGGCCTACGAGGTGGCCGACGCCATCGAGACCGAAGATTGGCAGGGGCTGAAAGGGGAGCTGGGCGACCTGCTGTTTCAGGTGGTGTTTTACGCCCAGCTGGGTAAGGAGCGTGGGCTGTTTGACTTCGCCGATATCGTCGATACGGTAAGTGAAAAGCTCATTCGCCGTCACCCCCACGTTTTTTCCGATGCAGACCTTGGCGACGAGAAAGCGGTAAAAGCGAACTGGGAAGCGGAAAAGGCCAAAGAGCGGGCGGCCCTCGACAAAGAGAGCGTGCTGGACGACATCCCGCAGGCGTTGCCTGCCCTGACCCGCGCCGCCAAGATTCAGAAACGCTGCGCCACCGTCGGTTTTGACTGGAAGACGCTGGGGCCTGTGGTGGACAAGATCCACGAAGAGATCGACGAGGTGATGGAAGAGGCATTGATGGCCGATGTGGACGAGGCGCGGGTGAGCGACGAGCTCGGCGACCTGCTGTTTGCCACCGTCAATCTGGTGCGTCATCTGGGCAAGGATCCGGAGCAGGTGCTGCGCGGCGCCAACGCCAAGTTCGAACGTCGTTTTCGTCAGGTTGAGCAGATAATCGCCGCAGAAGGCTTGAAAATGACCGATTGCACCCTCGAAAAGCTCGATGCTGCCTGGGATAAGGCGAAGGAAACCGAGCAAAGTTGATTTGGCGCAAGATGGGGGGGCGGTGAGCCTGATAGATTTTTGCTCATTGTTTGGGAGAGGGGTTTTTGGTATACTGTTTCCCCGTCCTGCTTCATCCCCGAAGCACCCCTTAAAATTCCCTAAACTTCTTTCAGGTTCAGCATGACGACCAAATATATTTTTGTTACTGGTGGCGTTGTTTCATCCCTCGGCAAAGGCATTGCCGCAGCTTCTCTGGCAGCCATTCTGGAAGCCCGTGGTCTGGATGTGACCATCATGAAACTGGACCCGTACATCAACGTGGATCCGGGCACCATGAGCCCGACCCAGCATGGTGAAGTGTTCGTAACCGAGGACGGGGCCGAAACCGATCTGGATTTGGGCCACTACGAGCGTTTCATCCGCACCAAGATGACCCGTCGCAACAACTTTACCACCGGCCGTATCTACGCCGACGTACTGCGTAAAGAGCGTCGTGGTGACTATCTGGGCGCCACCATTCAGGTTATCCCGCACATCACCAACGCCATCAAGGAGCGGGTGATTGCCGGTGCCGAAGGCCATCAGGTTGCCATCGTCGAAGTGGGCGGTACCGTAGGTGACATCGAGTCCCTGCCGTTCCTCGAAGCCATTCGTCAGCTGGCTGCCGAAGTGGGCCGCAACAATGCCATGTTCATGCACCTGACGCTGGTTCCTTACCTGGCTGCTGCCGGTGAAGTGAAGACCAAGCCGACCCAGCACTCCGTCAAAGAGCTGCTCTCCATCGGTATCCAGCCGGATGTGCTGATCTGCCGCTCCGACCGTGCCATTCCGGCCAACGAGCGCGCCAAGATTGCCCTGTTCTGCAACGTGCCCGAGCGCGCCGTTATCTCCATGAAAGACGTCGACTCCATCTACAAGATCCCGGCACTGCTGAAATCCCAGAATCTGGACTCCTACTTCACCGAGCGTTTCGGTCTGGAGTGCAAAGAAGCTGATTTGTCCGAGTGGGAACAGGTT
The DNA here is from genome assembly GCF_040908355.1 of Aeromonas sp. R2-2. Lineage (NCBI taxonomy): Bacteria > Pseudomonadati > Pseudomonadota > Gammaproteobacteria > Aeromonadales > Aeromonadaceae > Aeromonas > Aeromonas sp. R2-2. Next base: position 43,646 of record NZ_JBFODQ010000028.1, read on the forward strand.
ATCTACGAAGAGGCTAACCCGACTGGTGAAGTGACCATCGGTATGGTCGGCAAGTACGTCTCCCTGCCGGACGCTTACAAGTCCGTAAACGAGGCGCTCAAGCACGGTGGTCTCAAGACCCGTCACTCCGTCAACATCAAGTACATCGACTCTCAGGATATCGAGACCCGTGGCGCCGAGCTGCTGGAAGGTCTGGACGCGATCCTGGTGCCGGGTGGCTTCGGTGAGCGCGGTGTGGAAGGCAAAATTCTGGCTGCCCAGTATGCCCGCGAGAACAAGATCCCCTACCTGGGTATCTGCCTCGGCATGCAGGTTGCCATGATCGAATTCGCTCGCAACGTGGCGGGCATGGAAGGGGCTCACTCCTCCGAATTCAAGAAAGATTGCGCGTATCCGGTCGTCGGCCTCATCACCGAGTGGGTGGATGAAGAAGGTAACGTCGAGACCCGTACCGAGAAGTCTGATCTGGGCGGTACCATGCGTCTGGGTTCCCAGCTCTGCCACCTGGTCGAAGATTCCAAGGTGCGTCAGATGTACGGTAGCCCGACCATTTACGAGCGTCACCGTCACCGTTACGAAGTAAACAACAAGCTGCTGCCGCAGATTGAAGCGGCAGGTCTGAAAGTGACCGGTCTCTCCGCCGACAAGAAGTTGGTGGAAATCATCGAGATCCCGGATCACCCCTGGTTCGTGGCTGCGCAGTTCCACCCGGAGTTCACCTCTACTCCTCGTGATGGCCACGCTCTGTTCGCCGGTTTTGTGAAGGCGGCAGGCGAGTATCAGAAGCGTAATTTGAAGTAATTGAAAATAAATGCGGTTGGGGCACTGTGCCACAGCCGCTTTTTTTGGCATATTTTTGTTGTTTTTTTACGAAACCTGAGGAAATACACATGTCCAAGATCGTTAAAGTGATCGGTCGTGAAATCATCGACTCCCGTGGTAACCCGACCGTTGAGGCCGAAGTTCACCTGGAAGGTGGTTTTGTTGGTATGGCAGCCGCTCCGTCTGGCGCGTCCACCGGTTCCCGCGAAGCGCTGGAACTGCGTGACGGCGACAAGAGCCGTTTCCTGGGTAAAGGCGTGCTGAAAGCCATCGAAGCTGTAAACGGCCCGATCGCTCAAGCTCTGCTGGGTAAAGATGCCAAGGACCAGGCCACTGTCGACCAGATCATGATCGACCTCGACGGTACCGAGAACAAATCCAAGTTCGGCGCCAACGCCATCCTGGCTGTTTCCCTGGCTAACGCCAAAGCTGCCGCTGCTGCCAAAGGCATGCCGCTGTACGCCCACATCGCCGAGCTGAACGGCACCCCGGGTGTTTACTCCATGCCGCTGCCGATGATGAACATCATCAACGGTGGTGAGCACGCCGACAACAACGTCGACATCCAGGAGTTCATGATCCAGCCGGTTGGCGCCAAGACCCTGAAAGAAGCCGTTCGCATGGGCGCAGAAGTGTTCCACAACCTGGCCAAAGTGCTGAAGTCCAAGGGCTACAACACTGCAGTTGGTGACGAAGGTGGTTTCGCTCCGAACCTGAAATCCAACGCCGAAGCGCTGGAAGTTATCGCTGAAGCCGTTGCCGCTGCCGGTTACAAACTGGGCACCGACATCACCCTGGCTATGGACTGCGCTGCTTCCGAGTTCTACGACGCAGAGAAGAAAGAGTACAACCTGAAAGGCGAAGGTCGTGTCTTCACCTCCAACGGTTTCTCCGACTTCCTGGCTGACCTGACCACCAAGTTCCCGATCGTCTCCATCGAAGATGGCCTGGACGAATCTGACTGGGAAGGTTTCGCCTACCAGACTGCTGAACTGGGCAAGAAAATCCAGATCGTGGGTGACGACCTGTTCGTAACCAACACCAAGATCCTGAAGCGCGGTATCGACAACGGCATCGCCAACTCCATCCTGATCAAGTTCAACCAGATCGGTTCCCTGACCGAAACTCTGGCTGCCATCAAGATGGCCAAAGACGCTGGCTACACTGCCGTCATCTCCCACCGCTCCGGTGAGACCGAAGACGCTACCATCGCCGACCTGGCTGTTGGTACCGCTGCTGGCCAGATCAAGACCGGTTCCATGAGCCGTTCTGACCGTGTTGCCAAGTACAACCAGCTGATCCGTATCGAAGAAGCTCTGGGTGCCAAAGCTCCTTTCCGCGGTCTGAAAGAAGTTAAAAACCAGGCTTAATTTGCTGGTTTGCCAGCCTCGGCTGGAATGAAAAAAACCGGAACCCTTGGGTTCCGGTTTTTTTATGCCTGAGCCTTGCCACAATGGCCTGAGAGGCGAGGGCGTTGTGCCTCTGGTATCGGGTCAGACAAAGGGGAGCGTGCGCTGATAGCGCCCTGCATGCGCCTTGAAGCCCAGTTTTTCAAACAGGGCGATAGAGCGGACGTTATCTGCATCGATATCTGCGGTGAGGCAGGTGACTCCCAGTGTGCTGGCGTGGGCGAACAGCAATCCCAGCGCTTCTGACATAAACCCTCTGCGCCAATAGGCCGCATTGAGCAGGCAACCTACCTCGCAGCTGTGGCCCGCCTCGCTGAAACTGTGCATGCCGCAGGTGCCGATCACCTTGTTGCCCTCCCGCTCGACAATCGCCCACTCCAGCGACTCCCCCATTTGCTCCAGCCGCACCACGCTCGCCATCAACTGCGCCACCATGGCGGGAGAGGTAAAACAGGGATCAGAGGCAAACTCCATGGTCAGCGGATTGCCATAAATCTCGAACAGATCGGCAGCATCCTGCGGGCCAATGGTGCGCAGTACAATCCGAGTGCCGGTTAAGTCAGGCTTCATAAATCTCCTTTGGATGTTTTACGCCAGCAAAGCTACAGGTGGATAAAGAGACCGTATAAAAGTCGGTCTCAAAGACAACTGGTACTATCAAGAAATATTGTCTTCGCGAATGTCCGATTACGCTTCGCTAATCGAACCTATGGGCTGTATATTTTAATTTAGAATGGATAAACATCTATTCAATACTTGTTTGTTATCTATGATAATTAGCTTTAGTTTTTTTCGAGTTCTGGTTATATTCTGGAATAACATTTTCACGGTGTCGTAGTAGGTGTTTGAATTGTATAGGAGTCGACCTGTTTTATGGTAATAAAAATGCTTATCTATAACAACCGCAACATTATCAAACTCTTGACCAATTACTTTGTGTGATGTTTTGCTTTCTATGTGAGAATATGATTCATGATGTTCTCGCTTATATTGAGATGGGGTCAACCTCAGAACCTCCCATCCATCATCACTTATGAGTGAAATGTAGTCCCTGACATTTTCCAAATCAGTAAAATAATCAAAGCTTATATTTTCACAACTTGATAGAACAACATCATTTCTCAGGTTGTTGAATAATAGTTTAATAAAGTTTGCGATCTCTTTGTTTGTTCTGATTTTATCTGATAGAGCATATTTAACTATGCCTCTGATAGAGTTTATTCTGCTATCAATATCTGAATTGGTTTCGGATGCAGATAAAGTCTGTTGTTTATCATACGAAAAGACACATTGAAAATTACTAGTTTCGGCATCGTCGAGTATTTTATTAAATTGGGATATATATATCCGTTGTGTTTCATCTATTAGAACTAGATCTAAACTACTTAAATCATGATTTTTCAATTCCTTTATGGCTATAATATTCCATCCTTTTGCTCTTAATCGAACATGTCCATCGTTTAATTGCCCACAATGTACTATTAACGTGCGTTTTTTCTTCCTGATGGTTTTTATAATATCATATGTTAATAGCGTTTTTCCTGTGCCTGGCCCACCAGTAATAGCCATGAATTTTGCTGTATTACTTTCTATTGCATCAATAATTTTATCTTTGATTGCCTCCTGCTGACTCGTCAAAAAGTATTGATTGTTTATAAATTTATCTGTGGAGTTGAATGGTGACACCAGATATTCTGATGGATTGAATAAAGTATCAGGATTGTCTAGATTCATCAGGTTTTGCTGGGTTAACAACTTAACTAGATGCGTTAACTCAACAGTTTCTATTTCACCGCCAGAATTTAACTTGTAAAGGGTCTTTGTTTGGGAAATAAAACAAAAGTTATGTATGACTTTATTTATGTGACCAAGATAGTAATTGTTCCTTTGAAGTTGTCGTTTTATTTTATCTGCTGTGCTTATTTTTTTGATCTCAACATTAATTATATAGTTGCTTCCAAACCTTAATAAGTCAAATTCTTTGCTGATGTGTTGTATTTTATATCCTATGTAGAAGCTATTAAATATGCTCACAAATGGAAGGCTTTCATACATTTCAGTTGCTAATGTTTTTAGGTCGTCAACCTCATTTCTTTTTATATCAATGTTATAGTTTTTTATAAAACTATTGTATTCATCAGAAGAAAGGGATGAGTGGGCCTGTATAAGAGATAAGATATTTATACTTTTCATTTATTAAGCTCTATGGTACCTAAAATTATGTTTTTAACTTTTAGTTTTTAGCTAATGCGGTGATTTTCCGAGGCTAATTTCTTGGTGCCGTGGGTGATTGGTTTTTAATATAACCTAAAGTGTCATTATGTAATTAATTAGTTTATTGTGGCTCCATTTTAATGGAGTATCGATACGTAATATCCCTGTGAGAGAATATTGCGTTTAAACATCGTAATTGCTACCGCCCCTGAATTTCAGCCTCCAGTCTGCTGATTTTAACCAACGAGGTGTGGCTGGCATGGCTCATGGGAGACTCCGACGAGGCAAGTGTTGCCAAATGGCAATATTAACCATGGTGCTGTGGAGAGAAAGCTCAATATTGAGATTTTCTGTGCAAGATCAATAAATTAATCAAATGTCGCCTACGATTGATGACGCGCCGACATAGCGTGAACAACCATTCTTGAGCTAACCCCATAGAATATTCATGGTCATATCCGGCTTGAACCAGCATAAAACTCTTTGTTATTGTCCGCATCCCCCGCTGAAATAGCTTATTTATCTATAAATCAACAAGATAGCATTATGCGGTGGCGTCGCGGGGGCATATGCTATCGGGAAGGAGAGTTATGAAGTCGCAGTTCAAAGTGGCGCTGGCCATGTTGGCCCTGTTCGTCGTCCAAGGCTGCACAGCCCCGGATTCATCCGCCAAACGCAATGCCCCCGGCCCAGTGCTGACAGTGCATTACGAAAGTGCCCCCCTGATCCCCGTCACCATCGCCGGTGAGCAGTACCAGTTTTTGCTCGATACCGGGGCCAGTATCACCTTTATCGATCGTCGTCTGGCCAGCCGCTTCAAGGCGCTGACCTTAAGCGAATTGCCCAGGGCCTATCAGGCTGATTTTGCCACTGTGAACAGCGTTTCGAGTCAACTGGGCAGCGAGCAGCTTGGCTTTGTTGAGCCGCAACCCTTCTCGCTGGGGTCGGTCACCATTGATGACAGCGATCTGTGGGCAACTATTGATTTCGATCTCATCTCCCAGTCTCTTGGCAGTCGTGTCGATGGCATCCTCGGGATCGACACCATCCGCCGTTTCAGCTGGGTGTTTGATCGCGACAGGCATCAGCTCACGGCTTCGCTGACGGCTCCGTCGGCAGCCACGTTCGAGCGTTGCATCGGCTATGAAGACAGCTACAACCGCTCCCCGGCAGTCTATCTGACCCACGGCGAGAGCAGCGTGCGCATGTATCTGGATACCGGGGCCGATCAGAGCTATGCCGACCATGCCTTTATCGACTTTATGGCGAGCCAGAAGGCGATCTCTGGCGAAGATGCGATGCCACGCAAAGGGGTGGACGCCAGCGGTATGGTGGAGGGGCGTGAACATATCCTCACCGGCCTGCACTTTGATGAGCGCCAGCTCGGTGAGCTGCGCGTGTCGGAAAACAGCAATGAGCAGTATGGTCTGGGGCTGGATTTTGTTAACCGCTTCAATCGCTTTGCGATCATGCCCGGGCGGATGATGCTCTGCTACGACGCTGACAGCCTGGCGCGCAAAGTGCCGCCAGTCCTGCGCAATATCGGGGTGCGCTTTGATGGCGAGCATCTGCAGGTCTACTACAGCGACGAACGGGATCTTGCCCCCTATGGTCTGGCCAACGGTGACATTCTGGAACAGATCAACGGGGTGGCTTATCGTCCCCTCGAGATCGACAAGGTGCGTGAACTGCTCAGCACTAGCAAGCCGGGGTCACTCAAGTTGCGAATTGTGCGGGAAGGAAAACCGCTGGATATCGCTATCTAGTCAAGGTGGGGCGGCAAGACGAGCCGCCCCTATGAGCCTCAGCCCTTGGTCGGATTTTCCATGCAGGTGAGGGTTGGCTGGCCGTAACGCTCCAGCGTGGCGTCGTCCCCCTTGGTGAAGAAGGTGAGGTTTTGCCCTTCATAACGGGCGCCGCTGGCGCTGGGGGCTTCATAGGCGAGCACTTGTTGCTGCTTGTCGCCCTCGCTCAGGTTGATCACCGCGGCGGGCAGCTTGGCATCGTTATAGAAGTAGGTGGAGAGAGTGACGCTCTTGCCGCACTGGTAGTTGACCGGTGCCGGCACCATCAGCTGGCCGCCGCTGATCTGCAGTTCGGTGATCCGCAGCAGGTAGTTATCCTCCACACACTGGCGCAGATCCTGCCCCTTCCAGCAATCGTTACGCCCCTTGATCCAGCCGCGCTGCATGGCGCGCTCGGTCTTGAGCTGTTCGGGAGAGAGCGCAGCAATCGCCTTGGGGTAGAGGGCCGCCAGTTCGTTATCAAGGGCGGCCAGTCCGGCATCCTTGCAGATCAGGGTTTCGACCGACCCAGAGGCTTTGGTGCAGTCAAAGGAGGGGGTTGCGGCGCTGGCGAGCAGAGGGGCAAACAGCAGGGTGGCAAGCAAGGTCTTGTTCATCGATAGATTCCAGCAATGAGGAGGGCATATCTGCCTACTACAGCACACTCTACAGGGCAATGCAGCAGTGGAGCCGAGCGCACTTGCACTGCTGAATGGCTGCCAAGCGGGAAAACCCGACACTCCTGGCCGGAATGTCGGTTTTTTTGTGGCCGCGATAAAGGGGGAGGCGGGTTGCCCGGTTGATCAAGCCAGCGCCAGTTGCTGACTGCGGGCGCGCCACAGCCGCTCGTGGAAGAAGAACACCACGGTGTTGATGGCCGGTTCGATCATCGCCATCACACCACCGGTGAGCAGCTCGCCGCTCAGCAGGAAGGCCACCCCGAAGGCCACCGAGAAGTGGACCACCGCGAAGCTGCTGGTCTTGGCCTGCAGGCTGTGATTTGGCTTGAGCTTGTGCCAGCCAAGGTCATGAAAGTAGAAGGCGACCGTGTTGACGGCAGGCTCGATCAGGGCGATCAGGCTGGCGGTCAGCAGCTCACCGGTCAGCAGGTAGGCCACGGTAAAGGCGACACCGAAGTGCAGGATGGCAAAGCTGATGGTCTTTTTCATGATGGCGGCTCCCTCTGTTGATGATGAGAGTATCCGCCGAAATGAGATTAAATGAAAACTATTCTCATCTATTGCCAAAATAGAGAGAACCTATCAAAGGAAAAGTGCCTCCGCATTGCCGTGAGGCAGGCTCACGGTGTGCCAGCATTTCGGGCAGGCCGGATAAAAACAGGAAGGCCCGTGACGGGGCGTCGCTTTTCTGTCTACCGGGGCACAGGGTCGCTATTACTACTCTGAGACCTTGTTGAGCCACTCGACCCTGTACAGAAGACCTTGGACACCCATCTTTTGGGTTCGGGCTATGCTACGCCTTGCTCAAAAAGGTGGGTGTCCCAGATTTTTTTTAGGCGAATTCTGAAAACCTAAACCTATCTCTTGCTCTTAGCTTTCTTAAATGAACAGCTTCTACATAGTTCCGAATTGGCTCCCATTCTATATTACCCAGAACATTAGCGCGGGGTATTCTAACGGAAATAGTCTGATTCTCTTCATTTGGTGCAGGAACTTCGCTTAGTAATTGCCAATATGCTTGATTTTCTGAAGCCACATATTTAACCAACATAACTACTTGAAGTTTATCCCACAGCATATTGTAGGTTGATACATTTAAGGTAATCCTTTCAAATTCACCATCAACTGTTGCATTGGATTCTTGTGACGACTTTAATTGAATTAATAATTCACGGCCTGTCGCATTATTACCGTCAAAAATATCCACAATCAAATCTACACCATAATCTGGATCCGGCTTATGTGCAGTCCAAGTTTGGGGCAAGTTTTGCCTAAAAAATAATTCTGAAATACCTTCCAAGCGATGATTATCATCTCTTTGTGGTAATTGCATAATTTAACTCCGAAAACTAATGATTATCTTATTCGCCTAACGTCCGCTTAGGGGCAGACAACGCTACTACCAAGTTTCCGCATAACACCGTAACCACATAAACCAACGTATAGTAAAAATGCCGCGCGTTGGCTGTCCCTCTTGAAGCGTTTGTTATGCCTATCGTGGGCGATACATACCCATGATAAATTGCCCCATATACCTGTCATAAAAGTCGTAGTGATCTCTATCGTAATGATCACTTTGTTCTGAGTAAGTGCGAACTTTAAAATCAAAGCTGTCACACCATTCATCTTCAAAGTGAGCTTCAAAAGCCTCTGCTTCACCGACTGCCTCAGAGCCATACGGGTGTAGGTAATCGACATACCACATAAAAGTGCCACCTTTATCGTCGTAATAAACTGACCTTAATCTCAAAAAGTGACCATCTGGAAGCCCAAGACTCTCCAACTCATTGATTTTAGATTCAATTTTGTCAAGGTACATGGTACAGCTTGAGCCAATACGATTAGTGATATGAAAGTAATAACCTTTGAAATTAGCAGTCCAATGGTTGGGACGTTCGCTTGCGAAGATTTGCCAGCCAGAAGCGCTCTTTGGAAAAAAACGTTGGGCAATATGCCACTGGTTAGGTGTCCTTAACTTTCTCTCAATTTCAACGCTATCCCAACAAGTCGCCAAAATATTTACGGCATCATTGTTTGTTAAAGCCTCAAGTCTTTCGACAACTTTAGAAGAGGGTTGAGTCGATGTAACCAGTAAGTAGCCAGTACAATTAAACTGAGCGCAGCTAGTAACAATATCGTCTAGGTCACCTACACCAACACTAGCCCCCGATTTAGCCTTATGTTTACATTGCACAAGCCATTTTTTGGATGACTTAACAAAAAGACTATTGTCCTCCTCTATACACAGCAGATCTTTACCACCGTCCGGACCGACGCCACTCCAATAAACTTTCAAACCAAGACTAAAAAGCAACTCACGCGTAAGTTGCTCCAAATCCAGACCGTTTTCTGACAATTCAGTAAAATCTAACATCGATTACCTTACTTTTTAGATAGGCATAACGTAGAAGTAACCGGCCTGCGCGGCTTTTCGCGCAGGTCCGGTTGACTGCCGGGTTAGCGCTATACGGCATGAACCGCCCAGTCTGCCTGATACATCGGCTCTGCTATTGCCGGAAGCGGCTGCGTTCGGCTGACCACACAAGTGGCAAGATGCTTTACTCGTCCATACGCTATCTCGTCACGCTGGAAGTCCTGGCCATATTCTTTGACTGTGCCAAACCAGCGCTTGAGAATGCTCTTACCGCAATCCGTAGCGGTCCTCTCCGCTATGATCTTGAGAAAGTCGAATGCCTCTGCGATGAATTGCCCATCTATGCTCACTACCTTTTCTGCAAGTGCTGGCTGTTTGATTCGAGCAGCATCGTGAGCAGTCACAAAACCAGCATTGTGAGCGACGGAATGCCGAAGTATCCATAGGGTTGAGAGCGTTCCAATCTCTGCGCCGCTAATTGGCGAAACATTAAATAGATTCTTGAACCGCTCATTAACTGTCTCGGGGGAGTGCCATCCGAGTGTGGGATGTACCAGCATTGATCCAATGCTGGATTGCGCAATCCTCTGTGACAGAACACGATCTGTAGTGACATCTAGCCACGTCTGAGTCTTGATCTTATCGTCAAACGCACTCGTGGCATCTATTGCCTTAGCAACGTAGTCCTTGAGCATGTATTCAAAAGCGGCCATGAGTTGGCCGAAGATCGCAAGTTGATTCTTGTGGCGATGCTTATTAGCTACGCCACCACGCGCTTCTTCTGAAAGTCGGTTGTCGCTGAAATATTCCGCAGCAAGACACAGAGATCGTCCCTGCGAGCAAAAGAATGAGCATGGACTCTTCTCTCGCTTCGTGTTCTCGCGCGCAATATCTGCCGAGTCACGATTCCAGGTTGCGGGTTGAGGAAAGGGCATAGGAACCTCGTAGGAGAGTGCTAACAGTAATTAGATGGAAGGCGGCATTAATCCGTTAGCAGAGCATTCCATATAACTCCGTAACATTCTCACTGCCGCCAAGTAAAAATTATCATTAAATCAACACATTACCAGCTTGCTTCTCGTGCTGGGCGTATTCGCTTGACTTCCTCTTTTTGCGCCATCGTTACTACTGTGTGAAAAATCAGTGCTCAACGCAATCTTGGAAAGTGCCGCCAAAGCACGCCTGCGTGAGCGGGTCAGAAATAAAAATGGGGCCGTCACTATGTTGACTGGGTAGTCGTGGGCAAGGTTCGCTTATCTATTCCATCTGGCATGGCTACCGCCCCTGAATTTCAGCCTCCAGTCTGCTGCGTTTAACCAATGGGGTGTGGCTGGCATGGCTCATGGGGGTGACTCCGACGAGGCGTGTGTTGCCAATTGGCTATAGTACCGACCCCTTGGCCAAGGGAAAGAGGGATGCGGGGAGTTTCTGAGCCAGATCAAGCAATTAATAAATCGAGGCTGGTTGGTGCTGCGAGTGGAAAGTGCTGCCACTGTGTTGCTGGATAAAAAGTGTTGGCGGGTAAAAAACAAGAAGCCCCTGAACGGGGCTTCTCTTTGCTGGCCATGTCGCCACTGTGAACGGCTTGGGTGAGCGACTTGCTGGCGCGTTGGCCGGGCGCCGGAGCGAGTTGGTGCGGGCCTACTCTTCGACCTTGTTGAGCCACTCCACCTTGTACTGGGCGCCGGTGCCCTGCGCCAGCTTGGCGCATAGCGGTTTGAGGAAGGCTTCGATCTGCTCGTCCAGCATCCAGGGCGGGCTGATGATCAGCATCCCCGAGCCATTCATGCCCCAATCCTTGGTCTGACCGGCCACTTCCAGCTCGGCGACTAGGACGTTGCCGAAGTTCTCGCGCTTGATGGCGCGCAGCATGTCGCGGGATTTGTCCGCCTCTTCACCCAGAATGGGATACCAGAGGGCGTAGATGCCGGTCGCCCAGCGCTTCTGTGCCTTTTTCAGGGTGTCGACCACGGCGAAGTAATCTTCTTTGAGCTCATAGGGCGGGTCGATGAGCACCAGCCCGCGGCGCGGGGTCGGTGGCAGCAGGGCGATCAGCCCCTCGAAGCCGTCACGGTGGTGCACGGCGACGCGGGGGTCATAGCCCATGTTGGCGCGCAGATCTTCGACCTCGTTGTTGTGCAGCTCCATCAGCGCCAGCTTGTCCTGCTCGCGGGTGAGGCGACGGGAGAGCTCCGGCGAGCCGGGGTAGTAGTGCAGCTGGCCATCGCTGTTCATCTCTTCGATGACGCCGAGATAGGGGGCCATGGCAGACCACTGGGCCCGCTCGTCCCACAGGCGGCCGATGCCATCGGCATACTCGGCCTTCTTCTGGGACCAGTCGCCGCGCAGGTCGTAAAGACCGCCACCGGCATGGGTGTCCAGCACGATAAAGGGTTTCTCCTTCTTCTTGAGGGACTCGATGATCAGGGCCTGAACGGCGTGTTTCAGCACGTCGGCATGGTTGCCGGCGTGAAAGGCGTGGCGGTAGCTCAGCATATTAGATCTCTGAGGGGGCCCTGCTGGGCACCCAGTAACGATAGATAGTTCAACAAATTGCGGCTGTTGCCGCGAAACAGAGAGAGGCTGCGCAGGGTCTGCAACAGGACGCCCTGTTGCAGCCGCTCCAGCTCCAGCTCGTGGGCCAGCATCGACTGATACTGCTGCTCGTCGAGTCGCGTCTTGGCGCTCTGGCGCAGGGCGCGCCACGGGGTCAGCACCGCCTCGGTCTGCACCAGCGCCGGTTGCAGATCGGTGAGATCGACCACGATGCCGAGTTGATCGAGCCGGTGCAGCAGCAGCGCCAGATTGACGTTGCCCCCCTGCTCCTGCACGGTGAGCCAATCCTGGCTGCGCTCACCATAGACCTTGCCGCTCCAGTGCCAGAAGCCGATCGGAGTCGGCAATTCGTGGACCGCGACCCGCTCGCTGGCCATCAGCTGTTCGTCACGCAAAGAAGGCTTGCTCCATGGTTTCCAGCTCTTCGGAGAGGCTCATCCACTCCAGCTCCACCTCTTCCAGCTGCTCCTTGAGGGGGCCCTGGGATTTGAGCAGTTCGGAGAGCTTGTTCTTGGCGCTCTCTTCGTAGATGGCGGGGTCGGCCAGTTGGCTCTCGATGTCGCCAAGCTTGCCTTGCAGCTTCTCCATGCTCGCTTCGAGCTTTTCCAGCTTCTGGCGCAGGGGACGGGTTTGCTGGCGGAACTCCGCCTCGCGCCGCTTCTGATCCTTGCGCGCCACTGCCGAGTTGGCAGAGACGGGGCCATCGGCCGGTTTGGCGTTGGCCTCTTTCTCCTGCTCGCCGAGCCACTTGTGGTAGTCGTCCAGGTCGCCGTCGAACGGCTCGACCCGGCCACCGTGCACCAGATAGAAGTCATCTGTGGTGGTACGCAGCAGGTGACGGTCGTGGGAGACCACTACCATGGCCCCTTCGAAGCCTTGCAGCGCCATGGTGAGGGCGTGGCGCATCTCCAGATCCAGGTGGTTGGTCGGTTCATCCAGCAGCAGGAGGTTCGGCTTTTGCCAGGTGATCAGCGCCAGTACCAGCCGCGCCTTTTCGCCACCGGAGAAGGGCGCCACCTTGTCGAGCGCCTTGTCACCGTGAAAACCGAAGCTGCCCAGATAGTTGCGCAGCTCCTGCTCGGTCTTGTCCGGCGCGAGACGGGCCAGATGATCGAGCGGGGAGTCATCGAGACGCAGGGTCTCCAGCTGATGCTGGGCGAAGTAGCCGATGCTCACCCCGGCGCTCACTTCGAGCTTGCCGGAGAGCGGCGGGTTGGAGCCCGACAGCATCTTGATAAAGGTTGATTTACCGGCGCCGTTGCGACCGAGCAGACCGATGCGCGAACCCGGTACCAGATTGAGTTTGATCTTCTCCAGGATCACCTTGTCGCCGTAACCGGCAGAGAGGTTCTCCATGGCGATGAGCGGGGTCGGCAGGGCCGACGGCTCGCGAAACTCGAAGCTGAACTCCGAGTCGGCGTGGGCGGGCAGAATCTTCTCCATCCGCTCCATGGCTTTCAGGCGGCTCTGGGCCTGACGGGCTTTGGAGGCCTTGTAGCGGAAGCGATCCACATACGCCTGCATGTGGGACATCTCCCGCTGCTGCTTCTCGTACATGGACTGCTGCTGGGCCAGCTGTTCGGCGCGCTGCAGTTCGAAGTCGGAGTAGCCGCCGGTGTATTCGTTGAGCTTGCCGTTCTCGATATGGATGATGCGGCTGATGACCGAATCGAGGAAATCGCGGTCGTGAGAGATGAGCACCAGCGTGCCCTGATAGCCCTTGAGCCACTTCTCCAGCCAGATCACCGCATCGAGATCCAGGTGGTTGGTCGGTTCATCGAGCAGCAGCAGATCGGAGCGGCAGAGCAGCGCCTGAGCGAGGTTGAGGCGCATGCGCCAGCCACCGGAGAAACTGCGCACCGGCGAGCCGAGCTGCTCGTCGCTGAAACCGAGGCCGTGCAGCAGTTCGGCGGCGCGGGCGCGAATGCTGTAGGCGCCTATGGTATCGAGGCGACCGTGCAGCTCGGCCACCAGCAGCCCATTGTCATCCTGCTCGGCTTGCGCCAGCTGGGCTTCCAGCGAACGGAACTCCTTGTCGCCGTCGATCACGTACTCGAGCGCGGAGCAGTCGAGCGCCGGGGTCTCCTGCGCGACACCAGCGATCTGCCAGCCAGCGGGCAGGCTGAAGGTGCCGCTGTCGATGGCCAGCTCGCCCCGTACCAGTGCAAAAAAGGTGGACTTGCCACAGCCGTTTTTGCCCACCAGACCCACTTTGTGGCCGGGGTGAATGGTGGCGGAGGCGTTGTCCAGCAGCTTGCGGCCGCCGCGGATCAGTTCGATTTGACTGGCAACTATCATGGGTGGGATCTGCTTGCTCAAAATGGAGGAGAAAAACTGGCGCGGATCTTACGTGAAATGACGCTGATTTGCACTGTAGCGAAGGGCTGGCCACTGGCTGGCGCTGCAAAAACATGCCATAACAGAGAAACCAGTTTGGTTACGGGAGGTTAGCATGCATATCAGGGATATTATGACGACCCGGGTCGCCACCGTTTCAATGGATGATCGACTCCGAGTCATCAGGGATATCTTCGAGCAGGCACACTTTCGCCACCTGCTGGTACTGGAAGAGGAGGAGCTGGTAGGGGTCATCTCGGATCGGGATCTGTTCCGCGCCATCAGCCCCTATCTCGACTCCGAAGCCGAGATGAGCCGCGATACCGAAACCCTCAACAAGCGGGCCCACCAGATCATGAGTCGTCAGCTCGTCACCATCGCTCCCCATCTCACCGTGCGCGACGGTGTCAAGCTGATGCTGGAGAAGGGGGTCTCCTGCCTGCCAGTGCTGGAGAATGGCGCCCTGGTCGGCATCATCAGCTGGAAGGATTTTCTCAAGGCGGCGCTGGAGAGTGATGCGCTGGTTTGAGCCCAACGCTCATCGCCATCAGCTGACAGAGAACCAATATAGAGAGAGGGGAGCCAAGGCTCCCCTCTCTCTATATTGGCTTTGCCGACAATGCCGGTTTGCACGCCGCCAGCATCACCACGGCTCGGGCTGCCCTGCGACAAGGCAGGAGGGGCCGCTGCCGGAGAGGTGCGGCTGAAGATGGGTGCGGATCTCCTGCAGGGTGCGCTGGTACTGCTGGGCATGTTGATCGAGAAACGCGGGGCTGTGCTTGAGGCGCCGCTCCAGGGTATCAACCAGCAGCGCCACCTTGGGGGCGGCCATACCCGCTGGCCAGCAGTGTTGCAGCAGCTCCAGCAGTTGCCAGGCATCGCCCGGCAGGGCGGGGAACTCCTCAAGCAGGTGCAAGCCCGCTTGCAGGGCTGTCTGATACTGGCTGGCCTGCATCGCCTTGTGGCGCAGCTGGCGCAGTTCGCTCAGCCGCTGCTCTCTCGCCGTCAGGCGCTGGCCCAGTTCGGCCACCAGATGGTGGAACAGCTGGCGAGTGAGCGGGTGGGGCGCCACCCTGACGCGGTATTGGGTCAGCTGGGTCAGGTAGCGCTGGGCGTGGTGGGGCAAACCGCAGAACTGGCTGACTGCAAAGCCGAGCAGCAGGGTGAGGTGGTTGTCGCTCCCCTCATCCGGCTGGTGGTGGGCAATCAGGATCAGCGCCTCGTCAAATCGGTAATCCAGCCCCAGCATCAACGCCTGCAGCAGCTCATATTCGTGGGGTTGCAGGTGGACGGTGCGCTTGAGGTGCTCCCACTCCTGTTGCAGGGAGCGGATCCGGTTGCTTGAGGGGGCGTGCCACAGCACCGCCAGACTGGCATTGAGCATGAAGCTGTCGATGGCGAGCCGGACGCGCTGCTCGCTGAAGTGGCGCAGGGTCAGACTGTTGGCCTGCTCCAGCACCTTCTCCTCATCTTGCAGCACCAGCCCGAGCAACATCGCCAGCTGATGCCAGCGCGGCTGATGGGGGCGGATCTGCAGCAGCTCTCCCATGGTCTCCCAGGCCGCCAGCCAGTAATGCTGATGCAGCTGGCTGGCGAGATGCAGCTCAAGCCGGGTGGCCATCGAGACGCTGGCCTGATGGCGCTGCAAGTCGGTCCGGGCGCTCTGCAATTTGCCGAGCCCCAGCATGGCGTAGAAGAGCCCGGCCCTTGGCCAGCTTGCCTGATACTCGTTGGCACAGAGGGCATAGTGCTGGGCGGCAGTGATCCGCTCGGCTGATTGCAGCAGCAGGTAGCCCTTGAGTCGATCCAGCCAGGGGGTCAGCGAGCGATTCTCCCGTTGAAACAGCAAGTCTTCACAGAGGGCGGTAGCCAGTTGCCACTCCCGCAGCAGAATGGGGGCGGCCAGCGTGCGGGTCAGATTGCTTAACTTCACCAGCTGGCCGAGCACCGCGGTGAGCTGCTGGGTCATGAAGGGGAGGGGCAGATAGAGGGAGAAGTAGAGATCCGAGGGGAGAAACTCCTGCTCGTTCTGATCGGCATCGAGCAGCAGTAATACGCAACCGGGCTGCAGCAGGCCGAGATAGTGCGCTTCGTGCAGCAGCCGGGCTCCATCAAGATCCTGCTGCTTGTCCTGCTGACAGATGATGGCGTCGAAGGCGTGCTGTTGCAGCAGGGCCTGCAGGCCACTGCGCTCGTGGTTTGGATGGCTGTGGTAGTGGATCCGGTCGGCGGGCACCCCCTGTTCGGTCAGTTCCCAGGTGATGGCGCTACGGAGCAGGGGATCCTCTTCGAGCAGCAGTATCGTCATGCAGGTACTTCCTGTGAGCAAACCATTAGGTTGATTATGGTAGACCCAAGAGGAACATAGGCACAGCACTCGCTGAGTGAAAAGCTGACAGTAGCCAGCAGGGTGCTGGAGGGCGCACTATGGGCTGTTATTTCAATCGGTTATGCCATCGCTCAGGGCTGCGACCTGCTATTGCCGAGGGCGGATCTGCGTCCCGAAGGGGCAGTCGCTCTGGCGGATCAGCCGCGACCCCTTGCCCTGTTCTCCCTGCCAGCTTAATTCCAGTTTGCCGAGGCGGCCCAGATGGCGCAGTTCGAACTCGTAGCGCTGGCAGAGGTTGTCCTGGGGCAGGTTCGCCATCCCCGCTGGCAGGCGGTATTGATAGCGCAGGAGTGGCCCATCCTCCAGCTTGCTGGCCACCGGCACCAGCCCCTCTGGGGTGGGCTGCGGCGCCCCGAGTGCGCGGCGCAAACTGAGCGGGGCATCGATCGCCTTTTGATAGTGCAGGCCGTTCATCGCCGCCAGCTCCTCTTCCAGTCGTTGCAACTCCCCTTCCAGTCCATTGAGCGCGGCCCCCAGCTGCTGGTGGGTCGTTGACGAGGCGCAGCCACCCAACAACAGGGTGGCAAGCAGCAGGGTGGCTCTGATGGGGGGCACGGCATCTCCTTGGCAATGACGATGAAGCGTGAAGGTCAGGTCGGCTGGCCCTGACTATAGCAGGGGATTGCTGGGGGGCGTCCCCTGCAGCAGTTGGGCCAGACGGGCCAGCCCCTCGCCGACCCGGGCGTCGGTGGCGGGTTGGCTCAGGCTCAGGCGCACCCCTTGCGGAGCGGCAAACTGGCCGGCGGCGAAGTGTTCCCCGCTCGCCACGCCAACGTCAAGGGCATCGGCGGCGGCAGCAAACTGCTGGCTGCGCCAGGGCTCAGGCAGTGGCAGCCAGGCATGCATGCTGCCCGGTTGCCAGCGGGCGGCGGGCAGCAGGTGGCGCAGCAGTTCGCCACGGCGTTTGAGGATCTCCCGCTGCTGCTCGACCAGCGGCATGATCTGGCGCTGACTGACCATTTTGCAGGCCAGTTCGATCAGCAGCGGACTCACCATCCAGCTCGACAGCCGCATGGTCTGGGCGAAGGCGCTGCGCAGGGCAGGAGGCGTCAGCACGAAGCCGACCCGCAGACCGCCGCAGGCGATCTTGGCCAGACTGCCCAGATAGATGACCCGCTCCGGCGCCAGATTGACCAGAGGGATCACAGGTTGCTGGGGCAGCAGGCCGTTGACGTCATCCTCGATGATCAGCAGATCGTGGCGACGGGCGATGGCGACGATGGCCTCCCGCCGCGCCAGACTCATGATAGCGGTGGTGGGGTTTTGCAGGGTCGGCGTGAGGTAGAGCAGCTTGGCCCGGCGGGTGCGGCAGGCGGCGTCCAGCGCTTCGGGCAGCAGCCCCTCCTCGTCCATCGCGAGCCCCACCACCTGATTCTTCAGTTGGCGAGCGTTACCCAGCATACCGGGGTAGCTCAGCCCCTCGCACAGGATGGTTTCCCCCACGCACTGGGTCGCCAGCAGCGCCAGCATGATGCCGTGCTGGGCGCCGTGGCTGAACAGCAGGCGATCCTCACTGCAGGCCACTCCTTGCTCCGCCAGCCAGTTGACGAACTGCTGGCGCTGATCCGGTCGTCCCGCCTCCTTGTCGTAGCCGAGCAGGGCGTTGAGATCCCCGTCCGCCACTTCCCCCAACATGGGGCGAATGATGGCCGCCCGATCCAGCTGCACCGGCAGGTTTTGCCACAGCTCGATGCGGTGCCCCTCCTCCTGGCGGATCACCCACTCATTGGCGGGATCCGTGTTCGCTCCCTTGACCCAGGTGCCGTGGCCCACCCGGGCGGCCAGCAGGCCGCGCCGCTCCGCCTCGCTGTAGGCGCGGGTGACGGTGCCGACGGTGACACCCAGACGATCCGCCAGGGATCTGTGGGTAGGCAATCGGGTCTTCGGTGGCAGCTCGCCATTCGCGATCCCCTGTTCGATCGCTTTGACCAGCTTGAGGTAGAGGGGGCCATCGAAGGCCGCAAGGTCGGGCGTCCAGATTGTCATGGTGACAATAAATCCATTGATCAAAATTTGTTGTCAATATAGCGTGAATTTCAACCTAATAACAACCAAATAGCACACATTGTATCGATACAATGTAGCAAGCAAGGAGTCACAATATGACGATGGAGTGGTATGTCACCCTGTTCGGTTTTGCCGTACTCACCTGCGGTACGCCGGGGCCCAACAACCTGATGCTGACGGCCTCCGGCGCCAACTTCGGGGTGCGTCGCACTCTGCCACATCTGCTCGGGGTGGGGCTGGGGCAGCCGGTGTTGCAACTGGTGCTGGCGCTGGGGCTTTATCCGCTGTTCGAGCGCTGGCCCCTGCTACGGCTCGGTTTGCAGATCTTCGGCAGCCTCTATCTGCTGTGGTTGGCGTGGCGTATCGCGGTGGCCGGGGCGCCGGGGGATCCGGCCCGTAGGGCCCGTCCGCTGACCATGCTGGAGGGGCTGGGCTTTCAGTTCCTCAACCCCAAGGCGTGGATGATGGGGATCTCCGCCATCAGTCTGTTCAGCCTGCCCGGCGCCAGTTACTGGTCGAGTCAGCTGGCGGTGATGGTCATGTTTGCGCTGGTGGCCCTGCCGGTCTGCTTTGTCTGGGTACTGTTCGGCCATCAGCTGAGCAACTGGATCAGCTCGGATCGGGGCTGGCGCCGACTCAACGGTTCTCTCGGTCTGTTGACGGCGCTCTGCGTGGTGATGCTCTGGTATTGAGCCGTGCTGCGCTGATGGGGGAGGTGGCCTGGAAAGAGGCATTTCTGACTTGTCGCCACGGGGTTGGCTCTGCATATTAGAAGGCTTTCCCCATAACGGGGGCGTTGCATCGACAAGAGGTTGAGATGGATCTGAACTGGTTACTGCCCCTGGCTGGGTTTGCTCTGGTTACCTGCGGCACGCCGGGGCCCAACAATATGTTGCTCACCAGCGCCGGGGCGGCGCAGGGGTTTCGCCGCACGATTCCCCTGCTGGTAGGGGTGGTCGGGGGGATCAATCTGATGATCCTCGCCACCGCGCTGGGGCTTGGCGTGGTGTTCGAGAAGGTGCCGCTGCTGCACGACGGCCTCAAGATTATCGGCTCGGCCTATCTGCTCTGGCTGGCGTGGAAGGTGGCGACCGCCAGCGGCCCGGCCGAGGGCAACCGGCCGCTCATTCCCGCTCATCAGGGGGCCATGCTGCAACTGCTCAATCCCAAGGCATGGATGATGGCGCTCTCCGCCATCAGCGGTTTCACTCTGGCGGGGGAGGCTTACTGGCCCTCTGCGCTCTGGGTGTTGGTGATCTTCTTTATTACCGGCCTCTACACCGGGGCGTTCTGGGTGCTTTTTGGTGCCCAGGTGCGGCAAATCATTCGCACTGCCCGGGGTTGGCGGCGTTTCAATCTGGGCATGGGGCTGGCGACGGCCGCCTGTGTCGGGATGATCTGGATTTAGCCCGGGGTTGACCCGGGCCTTTACCGGCTGTCTTGTTGGCCCTGCGGGGCCTTTTTTATCTCGTCCGCGTGGCCTTGCCTGCAAGGTGGCGTGGTTCTGCTCTCCCTTGGGATAAAAGGAGTTCATATGAAATGTATCGGTCTGTTGGGTGGCATGAGCTGGGAGTCCACCGTCAGTTACTATCAGGCGCTCAATCGCGGGGTGCGGGCGCAGCTTGGCGGTTTGCACTCGGCGCGGGTGCTGCTCAATAGCGTCGACTTTGCAGGTATCGAGCGGCTGCAGCGTGCCGGTGACTGGCCCGCCACTGCCCGCCTGTTAGCGGCCGAGGCGCGCAAGTTGCAGGATGGCGGCGCCGATTTCTTGCTGATCGGCACCAACACCATGCACAAGGTCGCCCCCGAGATTGAGGCGGCCATCGATATCCCGCTGCTCCATATTGCCGATGCCACCGCGGCCAAATTGCAGGCGGACGGGATAACCCGGGTCGGCCTGCTCGGCACCCGCTTCACCATGGAGCAGGATTTTTACAAGGGGCGCTTGCAGGAGCGCTTCGGGTTGGCGGTGCTGGTACCCGATGAGGCTGGGCGGGAGCGGGTACACAGGATCATTTATGACGAGCTCTGTCTGGGGGAGATCCGTGAATCATCGCGGGCCGAGTATCTGGCCATTATCGAGGCGCTGGCGGCCGCGGGTGCCGAGGCGGTGATCCTTGGCTGCACCGAGATTGCCCTGCTGGTGGGCGATGCCCGGGCGGCGGTGCCGCTCTACGACACCACCGCCATCCATGCCGAAGCGGCGGTCGCGCTGGCACTGGCATCCGATTAATAAACTGGTCAGATCTCACTATTCATGCTTGTCTCATACCCCTTGCCATAAAAGCGTGTAAAATTGCGCCCTGAATTTTCCCCGGCCAACGCGGGTTGGCTGCGGTTTCCTAGCATGCAAGGCTGACATTGTGACTGAAGTAGATAGATTCGCGGATATTCGCCCCTACCGCGATGAAGAAGTGCCGGCAGCCATCGAACGGCTGATCCAGGATGATGAATTTATCGGCGCCATCGCCAAGTATCGTTTCGGTTCCCTGATGAGCTGGCTGGGTTGGGCCATCCGCCCGCTGATCCGCCTGTTCCTGCGCCGCAAATGGTCAAAAGTGACCACTGTGCATCAGGTCCAGATGGGGGTCACCCGGTACATGTCCCGCATGATCGCCACCTCCACCAAGGGGGTGACCTTCTCCGGGATCGAGCATCTGAAGAAAGAGCAGGGCTATCTGTTTGTCTCCAACCACAGAGACATCGCCATGGATCCGGCGTTCGTCAACTGGGGGCTGCACACCCACGGTTTCGATACCGTGCGCATCGCCATCGGTGACAACCTGCTGCGCAAACCTTGTGCCACCGAGCTGATGAAGCTCAACAAGAGCTTTATCGTCAAACGCTCTGCCAAGGGGCCGCGAGAGATGATGAAAGCGCTCGGCGAGCTGTCTGCCTATATCGGCAATTCGGTTCACGAAGGTCACTCCATCTGGATTGCCCAGAAGGAAGGGCGCGCCAAGAATGGCGATGACAAGACAGATCCCGCCATCCTCAAGATGTTCTACGTCGACGGCAAGAAGCAGAAGATCGACTTCGTCGACTACATGCGCAGCCTCAATATCGTGCCGGTCAGCATCAGCTACGAGCTGGACCCCACCGACAAGGCGAAGGCGCGCGAGCTCTACGAGAAGTCGGTCAACGGCAGTTACGAGAAGGGCGAGTTCGAGGATATCGAGAGTATCGTCGCCGGTATCGTCGGTATGAAGGGGCGGGTACATGTCTCCTTCGGCGCGCCGATCACCGAGGGATTCAGCGATCCGGACGAACTGGCCGCGCTGATCGACAAGGCGATCTGGAGTAGCTACCACCTCTTCCCCAGCAACTATCTGGCGGCCGATGTCTCCGGCAAGGCCAACACCATCGAGCAGGCGGCCTTCCTGACCCGTCAGTCAGAGGTGCCGGAAGAGCACAAGGCGATCTGGCGTGCCATGTACGCCAAACCGGTGGAAAATGCCCAAAAGGCTTGAATGAAACCGGTTGTTAAACGGTTTTGCGAAAAAAACGGGCGCTGATGCGCCCGTTTTTGCGTCTGGTCAAAGTCGAGGGGGAAAGGGTGGTGAATAATATGGTTTCAGCTGGTACGATCACTATGAAAATGGGATTATGTCTCTTGGCAAGGTGCTGACGAGTGTGTAACAGTGCCCATATAGCTGAACATGAGCAAAAGCTCTAAACCGGTTTGCACGGATTGCAGACGGCATTATCGAAGGACCTGTCACAGGTCCTTTTTCATTGGCTGGCAAAGATGCCGCCCAGATATACCTAACAGGAAACAGACGCCATGATCACCGGTAGCCTGAACACCCTGCAGCGGACGCCGCTGCCCGCCCCGCTGGCCCGCATTATGGCCGAGGTGCTGAAGAGCGTGGCGCACTGGGGTGACGCTCCGCTCGGCAAGACCGAGATCGATGGCATCAATCTGTTCTGTCTGGTGAGTGAAGATCTGACCGAGCCAGCCGCGGATCGCCGTGGCGAATTCCATGAGCAGTATCTCGATATCCAGTTGCTGCTGCGCGGTGAAGAGTGGATAGGTGTGGGCCCCCACGACTACGTGAGCGACGGCGCCGACCATCCCCATCCCGACCTCTGGTTTGTCGATGACGAGCAGACCACTTATCTGGCGCTGCAACCGGGCGATTTCGTCATCTTCTGGCCGGGCGAGCTGCACCGCCCGCTCTGTACCTTCAACCAGCCCGCCAAGGTGAAGAAGCTGGTGGTCAAGGTACACAAGGATCTGCTGGCTATCGCCTGAGCACTCCCATTGAGGCGAGCCCTGCGCAGCTGATGCGTTGAGGCTCGCAAGCATTGAAACCAGTGATACGCACCACAAGTTGCGATGACTCTTTCAAGAGCAAGAATTGAAAAATTGGACGCACCCTCCTGCGACCATAAGCCCCCGGCAGGGGAATCCCATCCTCTTTTGGATGACACGACACTGTCGGCATAAAGCCGAAGCACAGGAAGATGTAGAAAATGAGCAAGTTGGTATTGATCCTTAACTGCGGTAGCTCTTCCCTGAAATTTGCCGTAATGGACGCCGAAACAGGTGAGGACATGCTGTCCGGCCTGGCCGAATGCTTCAATCTGGATGATGCACGTATCAAATGGAAACTCCACGGGGTCAAGGGCGAAGCCATGCTGGGAGCGGGTGCCGCTCACCAGGAGGCCCTCGACCATATCGTGGGTCACATCCTGCCGCAGGATCCGACTCTTGCCGAGCAACTGGTGGCCATCGGTCACCGAATCGTACACGGTGGCGAGCAGTTCTCCCGCTCCGTGCGTATCGATGATGGCGTGATCGCCGGTATCGAAGCCGCCATTCCGTTCGCCCCGCTGCACAACCCGGCGCACCTCATCGGTATTCGCGCCGCGCTGAAAGTGTTCCCGCAGCTGTCCGAGAAGAACGTGGCCGTCTTCGACACCGCTTTCCACCAGACCCTGCCGCAAGAGGCCTACCTCTATGCGCTGCCGCACAAGCTCTACCGCGAACACGGCATCCGTCGTTACGGTGCCCACGGTACTTCTCACCGCTACATCGCGGAAGAAGCCGCAAAAGAGCTGGGCAAGCCGTTGAATGAACTGAACATCATCAACTGCCACCTGGGTAACGGTGCCTCTGTCTGCGCCATCAAGAACGGCGAATCCGTTGACACCTCCATGGGTCTGACTCCGCTGGAAGGTCTGGCGATGGGTACCCGCTCCGGCGATATCGATCCGGCCGTGGTCTTCTTCATGCACGACCAGCTCGGTTACAGCGTGGAGCAGATCAACCACACCCTGACCCGTGAGTCCGGTCTGCTGGGGCTGACCGAAGCGAGCAGCGACTGCCGCTACGTCACCACCAACTACGCTACCGACGCCGGTGCCAAGCGTGCGCTGGATGTCTTCACCTACCGTGTGGCCAAGTATGTCGGCGCCTATGCCGCTGCGATGGACGGTCGTCTGGACGCCGTGGTCTTCACCGGTGGTATCGGTGAGAACGCAGCCATGGTGCGCGAGATGGTGCTGAACCGTCTGGCCCTGTTCGGCTTCAAGGTGGACAAAGAGGCCAACAACGCTGCGGTACTGGGTGGCGAAGGTCGCATCACCACCGCCGACAGCCGTTGCGCCATGGTGATCCCGACCAACGAAGAGCTGGTCATCGCTCGCGATGCCCTGAGCCTGGTCTGCTAAGTCAGCCTCGCTTTGAAACAACGCCCGGCCAGTGCCGGGCGTTGTCGTTTCTGGCGTTCACCGATTTGACATGGGGGAGGGGAGCGGTACCCTGACCACCACTGTTTTTGCAGCCAGCGGGCTGCCAGGTTCGGGAGAGAGCAATGAAAGAGGCGTTTTTTAACTGGTTGTCGGGCCTTGGGGTGGAAGTGACCAGCCTGATGGCGCTGGTGATCGCGCTGGGCTTTATCGTCATCACCTCGTTGCTGCTGCACATGGCTCTGCACCGGGTGCTGCTGGTCCGGCTGGTGGGGATCCTCGGCAAGGCCAAGCAGGTGTGGCTGCCGCCCCAGTTGCAACAGCGTCTCTTCAACCGGCTCGCCTTCGTTTTGCAGGGGGCCGTGCTACTCGGTCAGGCGGAGATCTGGCTACCCCGCCAATCGGATAGCCTGAAACTTATCGAGATGGTGGCCCAGCTCTGGATTTTGCTGTTCCTGCTGCTGGCCTTCTTCGCCCTGCTCGACTGCCTGTTGTCGGTGAGCCGTTACACCCGTCTTGGTCGGGATTTGCCCCTGCGCGGCATCTTCCAGGGGGCCAAGCTGGTAGGCAGCATTCTGGTGGGCATCCTGATGATCGCCCTGCTGCTCGGCAAGTCGCCGCTGTTCCTGTTCAGCGGTCTGGGTGCCATGACCGCAGTGCTGATGCTGGTGTTCAAGGATCCCATCCTCGGGCTGGTGGCGGGGATCCAGCTCTCCGCCAACCGGATGCTGAGCGTCGGTGACTGGCTGCAGATGGACAAGTACGGCGCCGATGGCGAAGTGACCGACATCGGGCTTACCACGGTCAAGGTATCGAACTGGGACAAGACCATCACCACCATTCCTACCTATGCCCTGATCTCCGACTCTTTCAAGAACTGGCAGGGGATGACCGAGTCGGGGGGCCGCCGCATCAAGCGCAGCGTCAATATCGACATGACCAGCGTGCGCTTTCTGACGGCCGAGGAGCAGTTGCAGCTCAAGCAGGCGCAGCTGCTGGCTCCCTATCTCAGCCGCAAGGAGCAGGAGCTGAGTGCCTACAATCAGCAACTGAGCGATGCATTGAGCTGCCCCATCAATGGTCGTCACCTCACCAACCTCGGCACCCTGCGCGCCTATCTGGATGCCTACCTGCGTGCCCACCCCGGCATTCGCAAGGACATGACCCTGATGGTGCGCCAGCTGGCACCCACGTCAGACGGTCTGCCGCTGGAAATTTACTGCTTTACCGCGACCACCGCATGGGCCGATTACGAAGGGATCCAAGCCGATATTTTCGACCATATCTTCGCCATCATTGAGCAATTTCATCTGCGGTTGCATCAATCTCCCACAGGTTACGATATGCGTGTCTGGCAACGGGGATAAACAGGGAAACCGGGCGGGTCGGGGACGCGGAAAATACCGCATATTAATCATCGACCCGTCGCCACTTGTCAGTTGAAATTTGCCGTGCAGAGGAGAAAAATGGCGGCCTTCTCTTCGCGCCCCTGATCCCCTCTTGATCAGCTGCCAGCCCAGAGACGTCACTTCAAGTCATCATCATGGGAAAGTTATGAAGCTCCTTCGCAATAGTGTGGCAACACTCTGCTACAGCCTGCTGCTGACCGCTGCGCCGGTTTTCGCTGTTGAATATGCTCTGCCTGCGGCCAACAGCCGTTTGGTAGGGGAAAATCTGGAATACGTGGTTCCGGCCGAAGAGAACGGCCAGCCGCTGGAGGCCATTGCGGCCAAATTCCAGCTGGGGCTGACCAACATGACCGAAGCCAACCCCGATGCGGATCCCCTGCTGGTACAGACCGGCGAGAAGCTGGTGATCCCCCAGCAACTGATCCTGCCGGATGCCCCCCGTGAAGGGATTGTGCTGAACGTGGCCGAGATGCGCCTCTACTACTACCCCAAGGGTAAAAAAGTGGTGGAAGTGCTGCCCATCGGCATCGGCCAGCTCGGCACCGACACCCCGGAAAACTGGGTGACCAGTGTGCAGCGCAAGAAAGCGGGCCCGACCTGGACCCCGACCGCCAAGATGCATGCCGAATATGCCGCCCGTGGCGAGAGCCTGCCTGCGGTATGGCCGGCCGGCCCGGACAACCCCATGGGTCTGTTTGCCCTCTACATCGGAAAGATGTACGCCATCCACGGTACCAACGCCAACTTCGGCATCGGCCTGCGGGTGAGCCACGGCTGTGTGCGTCTGCGCAACGACGACATCGCCTACCTGTTCAAGCAGGTACCGGTCGGTACTCGCGTCCAGTTCGTCAACCAGCCGATCAAGGCCTCTCTCGAGCCCAACGGTGTCCGCTATCTGGAAGTGCATCAGCCGCTGTCGCGCAGCGAAGAGGAGTTCAACTCCAAGCTGCCGGCGCCGCTGCCGATGACCCCGGCGGTGACCCGCTTCATTGCCCACGCCGACAGCGACTCCCAGTTGGTGAAGCAGGCGCTGGAGCAGCGCAACGGCATGCCGATGGCGATCAACCGCTAACGGCAAATCCCCGTCACGACAAAGGGCGAACAGCAAGCTGTTCGCCCTTTGTGTTTCTGCTGCGTTGACTCAGCTTCGCAGCAGATTTGCCTGCAGCTCGCTGCCGAGCTGATCGAGCAGCTGATAGCGCGCCTTGTAGCTGGCCCGCTTGCGGGAGGGGATCTCCTCCAATGTCTTGCGGGGCACCTCCAGCGGCAGGCTCATCCAGAGTTCATCCAGCACACAGCCCTGATGCTCCTGCCACAAGCCGTCGAGGTCGAACTTGACCCGATCGGCAGTGCGCTTGCTGCTCTGATAGACGTGGCTTTGGGTGCGGATCCCGAGCAGGCGCTTGCATGCCAGCCCCCGGGCCAGCTCGGCGGCCATATAGACCAGCAGGGACATGGGGCGCAGTCCGCCGCACGCCTTGGTGACCTGCTTGATCTCCTCGCTCTGTCCCTTGCCGCCCTGCAGCGAGCAGATTTCGAGGGTCGGGTTCGGCGCGGGGCGCAGATTGAGGGCCATGTAATAGAGGGCCGCGTCACCCAGCTTGAGGGTCAGGCTCATCTCCCCCTCTTTGCCCATGTGGGTTTGGTAATCCAGTTGCAGGGTCAGCAGTGCCGTCAGCTTGTCGCTCTGCCACTGGGCCAGCAGCAGGCCGCGCCCGCTGTAGATTGCCAGTTGTTGCGCCTTGGGCAGCTGGCGAGCCAGCTGCTGGTAGTGGCCGCTGATAAGCCCGGCTCGCAGGCGCTTGCGGAGCCCCTTGTGGCGATAGGGGTGGATCGGCTTTTCCAGAATATCGGGGAAGCGGCTGATCGCCTGCGCCAGCAGCGGTTGCTCCTGCTGCTGGCGATAGAGGGCGCGGGCGCCAGGATTGAGCCAGAGACGCCCCACATACTTGGCCCGTCGGATGAGATGACCCGACTCCTCCACCGGATGAAGGCGGCGGGCGAGGGTTCGCAGGTGTGACAGATGAGATGACATGGTGCCGACCTCTGACTGGTGTGATGAGACAGGGCGGGGAGTGTAGGAGTGGGGCGCTGGCTTGTAAAAAATGGATAGTAACAAAATGTGAAAACATAACGCTCAATAGCCGCCGTTGCTGCGAGATGGCTGCCACGGCCACGGCAGGAAATCTGGCGCCATCCTCTTGATGCGGCAGATGATTTGATGCGCAAAGGTTTTTATTGTGTTTTGTGTTTGTTAAAAGTGGTTGAGCTGGCGCGAACGGCTGATTAAGCTAGGCCGGTTTTTTAGGGATAAGCCCGTCACCAGAGCGGGCAGAAAATGACACAAAACGGAGTTTTGCATGACAGCTAGCACACCCATGTTAATCACCTTCCTGGTGTATATCCTCGGAATGGTGTTGATCGGCTTCGTCGCCTATCGCGCCACCCGCAACTTTGATGACTACATTCTGGGCGGTCGCCGAATGGGGAGCTGGGTTACCGCTCTCTCTGCCGGCGCCTCCGACATGAGCGGCTGGCTGCTGATGGGGCTGCCCGGCGCCGTCTTCGTCAGCGGCATCTCCGAGAGCTGGATCGCCATCGGTCTGGTCATCGGCGCTTACCTCAACTGGCGCTGGGTAGCGGGTCGCCTGCGGGTACATACCGAGAAGAATCGCAATGCCCTGACCCTGCCGGACTATTTCACCTATCGCTTTGAAGATCACAGCAAGGTGCTGCGCATTCTCTCGGCGCTGGTGATCCTGCTCTTCTTCACCATCTACTGCGCCTCCGGCGTGGTAGCCGGTGCCCGCCTGTTCGAGAGCACCTTCGGCATGGATTACAACACCGCCCTCTGGGTCGGTGCCGCCGCCACCATCACCTACACCTTCTTCGGCGGCTTCCTGGCGGTGAGCTGGACCGATACGGTGCAGGCAACCCTGATGATCTTCGCCCTGATCCTGACCCCGGTCTTCGTCATCATCGCCGTCGGCGGGGTGGACAGCGCCATGATCGAGGTGGCCGCCAAGAGCGCTACCAACCTCGACATGTTCAAAAATCTGGATGTGATCGCCATTGTCTCGCTGATGGCCTGGGGCCTTGGTTACTTCGGTCAGCCCCACATTCTGGCCCGTTTCATGGCGGCGGATTCCCACCACTCCATGGCCAATGCCCGCCGTATCAGCATGACCTGGATGGTGTTCTGCCTCGCTGGTGCGGTGGCCATCGGCTTCTTCGGTCTGGCCTACTTCGCCCGCTTCCCGGAAGTGGCGGCTGGGGTGACCGGCAACCCGGAACGGGTCTTTATCGAGCTTTCCAAAATCCTGTTCAACCCCTGGATCGCCGGTGTGCTGCTCTCCGCCATCCTGGCGGCGGTGATGAGCACTCTAAGTTGTCAATTACTGGTCTGCTCCAGCGCTATCACAGAGGATCTCTACAAACCCTTCCTGCGCAAGAACGCCTCCCAGCGTGAGCTGGTATGGGTGGGGCGCCTGATGGTGCTGCTGATCGCGGTGATTGCCATCGCCGTTGCCATGAATCCGGAAAACCGGGTGCTGGGGCTGGTGAGCTACGCCTGGGCCGGTTTCGGTGCCGCCTTTGGTCCCGTGGTGCTGCTCTCGGTGCTGTGGCCGCGAATGACCCGCAACGGCGCGCTGGCGGGCATGCTGGTCGGCGCCATCACTGTCATTGTCTGGAAGCAGTTCGGCTGGCTGGGGCTGTATGAGATCATCCCGGGCTTCCTGTTCGCACTGCTGGCTATCGTGGTGGGCAGTCTGCTGGGCGAAGCGCCCTCAAAAGCGATGCTGGAGCGTTTCCGCGATGCCGAGGAGGAGTACAACACTCCGGCCGAGAGCGCGGGAGAGCCGGTCGCGGTGAACTGATCCCCCTTACCGCTTTCTGATTGAGAGCCCCGCCCCCGGACAAGGAGCGCCCTGGTTGGCCATCCTTGCACCGGTTTGGCGGGGCTTTGTGCTATCTGATTCACTCTTGGGCACTTTTTTATGTTCGGCCGGTGGCTCCCGGGTGCTCGCTTTCTTTTGTCTTGGCACCGAATATGGGACACTAGGCCGCCTGAAGGAGACCTAGTGCATGCGGCTATTCACCCTGATCCTGATCCTCCTGCTGGGGGGACTGCAATATGACCTCTGGCTGGGGAAGAACGGGCTATCCGATTATCAGAACCTGTCGGAGGCCATCTCGCAGCAACAGCGGGACAACCAGACTCTCAAGGATCGTAACGACCTCATTTACCGCGAGATAGATGATCTCACCTCTGGCCTCGAGGCCATCGAGGAGTTGTCACGCAACGATCTGGGTTACATCAAGCAGGGGGAGACCTTCTACCGGATCATCCCCAAAGAGAAAGACAAAGAGACAGCGCCGGACGATGAGCCCTACGATGACTGATGCCAGCCGGGTATCCGGCCTGACGGCGATCGTCCCTGCCGCCGGTATCGGCAGCAGGATGGGGGCCGATTGCCCCAAGCAGTACCTGCAACTGGCGGGTAAAACCATTCTCGAACATACCCTGGAGCGGCTGCTCTCCCACCCGGCCATCGCCCAGGTGATCGTGGCGCTGGCGCCCCATGACCGCTGGTTCGAGGCCCTGCCCGTGGCGGCCGACCCGCGGATTGTGCGGGTAGAGGGAGGCGCCGAACGCGCCTTTTCCGTCCTCAATGGTCTCCATGTGGCGCAAGGGGAGTGGGTGCTGGTGCACGATGCGGCCCGCCCCTGCCTGACTCACGGCGATCTCGATGCGCTGATTGTCGCGGCCATGGGCTGTGGCGGCGCCATTCTCGGCAGTCGGGTGCGCGATACCATGAAGCGCTCCGATGGGGAGGGCAATATCATCGCCACCGTCGAGCGCGAGCAGCTCTGGCATGCCCTGACGCCGCAGATGTTCCCGACCCGTGCCCTGAAGCGGGCGCTCGAAGAGGGGCTGCTGCTGGGCGCCACCATCACCGACGAGGCCTCCGCCATGGAGCGGGCCGGATTCACGGTGCGGATGGTGGAGGGGCGCGCCGACAATATCAAAGTGACCCGGCCGGAAGACTTGTCGCTGGCGGGGCTGTTTTTAAGCCAGCAGGCATAAGCCCTTCAGTCAGAACAGACCGTTCAGAGCAGAGTGTCTCGAACAAACAGGCCCGAACAAGGAGTTAGCATGATCCGGATTGGACATGGTGTGGACGTACACAAAATTGATGGGGTTGGTTTCAGCATGTTGGGAGGTTGCCGCTAATGATGCGCATTGGTCATGGTTTTGATGTCCATAAATTTGGTGGTGTTGGCCCCTGCATGCTGGGTGGCGTGCCGGTTCCCTACGAGCAGGGGCTGGTTGCCCACTCCGACGGCGATGTGGTGTTGCACGCGGTGAGCGATGCCCTGCTGGGGGCCATCGGTGCCGGCGACATCGGTCGCCACTTCCCCGATACCGCTGCCGAGTTCAAGGGGATCGACAGTCGCATTCTGCTGCGGGATGTCTTTGCCCGGGTACAGCAGGCGGGGTATGCCATCGGCAATCTGGATGTGACCATCATCGCGCAGGCCCCCAAAATGGCGCCCCATATCGACGCCATGTGTGCCGTTCTGGCCGCCGATCTGCAATGTGATTTGAACCGGGTGAACGTCAAGGCGACCACCACCGAACAGCTTGGGTTTACGGGGCGCAAGGAAGGGATCGCCACCGAAGCCGTCGTCCTACTGGTGAAACAATAATGCTGGAACAACTTGCCTATCTGCACGGGGCGCCCACCGCCCGCGGTATCCTCAAGGCCGAGGCCGCCGATTTCGTGGTCAATGAAGATCTCGGGTTTGAGCCTTGCGGGGAAGGGGAGCACATCTTCGTCCGTGTGCGCAAAACTGGCGAGAACACCGCCTGGGTGGCGGGTCTGCTGGCCGATGCGGCCGGGGTCAACCGCAATGCGGTGACCTGGGCGGGCCTGAAGGATCGCCACGCGGTGACCGAGCAGTGGTTTGGCATTCATCTGCCGGGCAAGGCCGAGCCGGACTTGTCGGTTATCGAGAGCCACAGCATCCAGATCCTGCAAGCCAAGCGTCACAACCGCAAATTGCGGGTCGGCTACCTCAAGGGCAACCACTTCACCCTGCGTCTCACCGGTCTGGAACAGGCCGACGGGCTGGAGGCGCGCCTGCAGGCCATCGCCACTCAGGGCGTGCCCAATTACTATGGTGAGCAGCGTTTTGGCCGCGATGGCAACAACCTGGAAGCGGCCAAGGCGATGTTTGCCGGCAAGCGGATCAAGGATCGCAACAAGCGCTCCCTCTACCTCTCTGCCGCCCGCAGCATGCTGTTCAACGCCATCGTCAGCGCCCGTATCGAACAGGGGCTGGCCCATCAGCTGCTGGCCGGTGATTGCGTGATGCTCAAGGGTAGCCACTCCATCTTCAGCGAAGAGAGCGTGACCCCCGAGCTGGAAGCGCGTCTCGCCTCCGGCGATGTGCAGCTCACCGCGCCCCAGTGGGGCCGTGGCCGTCTGGCCAGTCAGGGTGCCGCTGCCGAGTTCGAACAGGGCGTGCTGGCCCCTTACAGCGATTGGTGTGACGGGCTGGAGAAAGCCGGGCTGGATCAGGACAGGCGTCCCCTGCTGCTCAAGCCGGAGCAGATGAGCTGGCAGCTGGACGGCGAGGCGCTGACCCTCTCCTTCTTCCTGCCGGCGGGCGCGTTTGCCACCAGCGTGGTGCGCGAGTTAATGCAGGCCGAAGAGGCCGATCACGGTTTCAGGAATCAGACCGATGCGAATTCTGGTCAGTAATGATGATGGTGTGCATGCCGAGGGCATTCGTGCCCTCAGCGAGGCGCTGCGCGCCTGCGGCGAGGTCATTGTGGTGGCGCCGGATCGTAACCGCAGCGGCGCGAGTCACTCCCTGACGCTGGAAGTACCGCTGCGGGTTACCCGCATTGCAGAAAACGGCTTTAATGGGTGCGAGAGCTATGCGGTGAAGGGCACGCCGACCGACTGCGTGCATCTGGCGGTCAACGAGCTGGTGCGCCCTGAACCCGACATGGTGGTGGCCGGCATCAACCACGGTGCCAACCTGGGGGATGATGTCATCTATTCGGGCACAGTCGCCGCGGCCTCCGAGGGGCGCCATCTTGGCTACCCCTCCATCGCCATCTCGCTGGTGGGCAAGACCCACTTCGCCACGGCGGCCCACTATGCGGCCCTGCTGGTGAAGGGGCTGATGAAACACCCCCTGCCTGCCGATCAGATCCTCAACGTCAACGTGCCGGACTTGCCCCTCGAGCAGATCAAGGGGATCAAGACCACCCGCCTTGGCAACCGCCACCGGGCGGAGTCGGTGATCTGCACCGAGGATCCCCGTGGCCAGCCCATCTACTGGATCGGCCCCCCCGGTAGCCAGCAGGATGCCGGTGAAGGCACCGATTTTGCTGCCATCGAGCAGGGCTATGTCTCGATTACCCCCCTGACCATCGATATGACTGCCTATGACAGTCTCGCCGGTCTGGGGGCCTGGTTAGATCTGCAGGGATGAGGGTGGTGTGATAGTACAGCGCCTGTTAAATCAGCTCATTGCGCAGGATATTCGCGATTTTCGTGTGCTGGCGACCATCGCGAAAGTGCCGCGCCAGCTGTTTGTGGACGAGGCCATGGCGCACAAGGCGTGGGACAACACCGCCCTGCCCATTGGCCACGGCCAGACCATTTCGCAGCCCTATATGGTGGCGCGAATGACCGAGTTGCTGATGCAAAATGATCCGGCCCATGTGCTGGAGATTGGCACTGGCTCGGGCTACCAGACGGCGATCCTCGCCCATCTGGTGGAGCATGTTTATACCGTGGAGCGGATCAAGTCGCTGCAGTTCCAGGCCAGACGCCGGCTGCGCCAGCTCGATCTGCACAATGTCTCGGCCAAGCACGGCAACGGCTGGCTGGGGTGGCCCAACAAGGGGCCTTATGACGCCATTCTGGTGACGGCCGCGGCGAGCGAGATCCCGACGGCGCTCACCGATCAGCTGGCCGAAGGGGGCCGACTGGTGTTGCCCGTGGGTGACAGCCAGCAGACCCTGCAGCTGATCGAACGATCCGGATCCCAGCTGACCAGTCGTATTCTGGAGCCGGTACGTTTTGTTCCCCTGATTGACGGAGATGTTGAGTGAAGTTGTTTTCCCGTTTGTACGTACTGGTGATGCAGTGGGCTCGCCACAAGCATGCCCCCTGGTATCTCTCCATCACCGCTTTCATTGAGTCGGTATTCTGGCCGATCCCGGTGGACGTGATGCTGGCACCGATGGCGCTCGCCAAGCCCCACAAGGCGTGGCACTACGCCACGCTGGCTACCGTCTTCTCTGTGCTGGGCGCCCTGTTTGGCTATGCCCTTGGCTATGCCCTGTGGGATCCGGTCGTGCTGCCACTGGTGGAGTCTGTGGGCTATCAGGACAAGATCGAGATTGCTCGCAACTGGTTTGAGCAGTGGGGGATCTGGGTCATTTTCATTGCCAGCTTCACCCCTATCCCCTACAAGGTGTTTACCGTGACGGCAGGGTTGTTGCAAATGGCTCTGCTGCCCTTCATCATCACCTCCCTCATCGGTCGTGGCATGCGCTTTTTCCTGGTTGCGGGCCTGATGCGCTGGGGTGGAGAGAAGATGGAACGCAAACTGATGCACTACGTAGATGTGCTCGGTTGGCTCTGTATTGGTCTGGCCGTGGTGGCCTATTTCTGGTTTAGTCGTTAAGGATCCATTATGCGTTCGCGTATTTGGCAAGGAAGCAGTGTCGTGGTGTTGTCATGGCTGCTGCTTGCCTGCTCCTCCAGTAAAAATGCAGCTCCGGTAGATGGTGTTGATGAGGGGCAGTTTGTCTCGACCATTCCGGCTCGCCAAAGCGGTGCCCAGGTCAGCGCCCCCATTCAGGGCGGCAGCTATGTGGTGAAGCGGGGCGATACCCTCTACTCCATCGCCTTCAACTCCGGCAACGATGTGCCCTCGCTGGCCAGCCTCAACAACATCAGCCCGCCCTACAACATCTATCCGGGGCAGCGACTGCGGCTCGATGGTTCCAGCGCCAGTGTTGGCAGCAGCCGCAGTGCCGGTACCTATGAGGTGCGCCGCGGCGATACCCTGAGCAGCATCGGCCGCCAGTTCGGCATGACGCCGCAGGCGCTGGCCCAGAGCAACAACCTGAGCGCCCCCTATGCGCTGCAACCGGGTCAGGTGCTCAATGTCCAGACCGCAGGCGGCGGTTCGACCCAGATGGTGACTGCGACTCGTCCGGCAACCGTGACGCCGGTGGCCGTGAGCCGTCCCAGCAGCGGTCCGCGTCCGTTGGCCGAGCCGAGTGGATCTGGTCAGACCACGCCGTTCATCTCTCAAAAATCCGTTGCTCCGGCAGCACCGAAGGAATACGCTCAGGTCAAAGAACAAAAAACAAACAACTCCCAGTCGAGACTTGCTTGGCACTGGCCCGCAAAAGGCCGGATTGTCGAGGGGTTCTCTGTTGCAGAACAGGGTAACAAGGGGATCGACATAGCCGGCCAGAAGGGGCAACCCGTCTACGCCGCCAGCAGCGGTAAAGTGGTATACGCTGGCAGTGCTTTAAGGGGGTACGGCAAGCTGATTATCCTCAAGCATGATGATGACTATCTCTCCGCTTACGCACACAACGACGAGTTGCGGGTGAAGGAAGGGGACAGCGTCAAGGGGGGCTCGGTCATTGCCAACATGGGTAGCACGGACGCGCCGGATGTGCGATTGCATTTCGAGATCCGGTACAGAGGCAAGTCGATCAATCCGATGAGCTATTTGCCAAAGCGTTAACCCCAGAGAGACCGTCTTACTC
Source organism: Aeromonas sp. R2-2 (assembly GCF_040908355.1). NCBI lineage: Bacteria > Pseudomonadati > Pseudomonadota > Gammaproteobacteria > Aeromonadales > Aeromonadaceae > Aeromonas > Aeromonas sp. R2-2. The sequence goes on from NZ_JBFODQ010000028.1 coordinate 79,138, forward strand.
TGGTAACGTCAGGGAGACACACCATGAGCCAAGAACAACTGGTAATGCAGGATGCAGAGTTAGAGTTTGACGCTGAACCCGAATCTCACGAGGTAGAAGAGTTGCAGGAGGTAGCCGCCGAGGCGGACGAGACTATCTCCGATGAGTTGCTGGCACCTGAGCTGAACAAGGTGATGGATGCCACGCAACTCTATCTGGGGGAGATTGGCTTCTCCCCGCTGCTCACTGCCGAAGAGGAAGTCTATTACGCCCGTCGTGCCTTGCGGGGTGACAAAGCTGCCCGCAAGCGCATGATCGAGTCCAACCTGCGACTGGTGGTGAAAATCGCCCGTCGTTACAACAACCGCGGCCTGGTGCTGCTGGATCTTATCGAAGAGGGCAACCTCGGTCTTATCCGTGCGGTCGAGAAGTTCGACCCCGAGCGCGGCTTCCGTTTCTCTACCTATGCCACCTGGTGGATCCGCCAGACCATAGAGCGGGCCATCATGAACCAGACCCGTACCATCCGTCTGCCCATTCATGTGGTCAAGGAGTTAAACGTTTACCTGCGCACCGCGCGCGAACTCTCTCACCGTCTCGATCATGAACCGACAGCCGAGGATATCGCCTTCGCGCTGGATCGTTCGGTGGATGACGTGAACCGCATGCTCAAGCTCAACGAGAAGATCACCTCGGTGGACACCCCCATCGGCGGCGATCGCGACAAGGCGTTGCTGGATGTGCTCTCCGACGAGCGCGGCATGGGGCCTGAGCTGGAGTCTCAGGAAGATGATATGCGCAGCAGCATTGTCCACTGGCTGGAGGAGCTTAACCCCAAACAGCGGGAAGTGCTGGCACGCCGGTTCGGTCTGCTGGGGTACGAGCCGGCCACCCTCGAGGATGTGGGGGCCGAGATTGGCCTGACCCGCGAACGGGTACGCCAGATCCAGGTGGAGGGGCTGCGCCGTCTGCGGGAGATCCTGCTGAGCCAGGGGCTCTCCATCGAGGCGCTATTTCGTACCAATTAAGTCCGCACCAACTGATCAGCGCATCAGCCAGATAGCACGAGGGGAGCAACAGCTCCCCTCGTTTTTTATTGCCTGTGGTCTGGCGATGGCTTCGTGGTTATACCAGCTCAGCCAGCATGGTGTCGGCGTAGGGCACCAGCGCTTCTCCCTTCTTCACCTTGGTGAGGTAGTCCGGGTTGGCGATAAGTGGACGACCGATAGCCACCAGATCGAAGCGGTTAGCCTCGATGGCCGCTGCGGCGCGCTCGGCGTCGTAGTTGCCCACCCCGACCAGATTGCCCTTGTAGTGGGCGCGCAGATAGTCGGAGGCGCGGCCACCCAGATAATCGAAGGTGAGGTTGTCATCAAAGATGCCGAGGTGGATATAGGCCAGCGGGCGATCGTTGAGCTTGCCCAGCAGATAGTCGAACACGGCGCGATCTTCCGGGCTGCCCGCCAGATGGACATAGGCACCCGGGGAGAGGCGAATACCTACCCGATCACCACCGATACGGGCGCTGATGGCATCGACCACTTCCAGCGCGAAGCGGCTCATCTTTTCCGGGCTGCCACCGTAGTTGTCAGTGCGCAGGTTGGTGGAGTGGTGCAGGAACTGGTCGATCAGGTAGCCGTTGGCACCGTGGATCTCCACCCCGTCAAAGCCCGCCTCGATGGCGTTGGCAGCGGCTTGGGCGTAATCCTGTACCAGCTGGGCGATTTCGGCCTCGGTCAGGGCGCGTGGCACCTGATAGGTCAGCTCGCGCATGCGGGGCACAGTGCCCTCGTGCGCCACGGCAGAGGGGGCCAGCACTTCAGCCTGATGGAAGAAGGGGTGGGAGAGGCGGCCGACGTGCCACAGCTGGGCGAAGATCTTGCCGCCTTTGGCGTGCACGGCGCTGGTCACTCTCTTCCAGCCATCGATCTGCGCCTGGGTGAAGAGGCCCGGGGTATTGGGGTAGCCCTGCGCATCGGGGCGGATGATGACGGCCTCGGAAACAATCAGGCCGATGTCGGCGCGGCGGCCGTAATAGGCAGCCATCTGCTCGGTCGGCACCAGACCTGGGCCTGCCATGCAGCGGGTGAGCGGGGCCATCATGAAACGGTTGGCCAGGGTCAGAGTGTCATTGAGTCGATACGGCTGAAACAGGGTATTCATGATAGGTTGTCCTGAACGGGTTATTCTTGAACGTGCATTCAAGACGTTTTTTGCGTCGGGCGCAAGCTTTTTTTGAATGCACGTTCAAGAAGGTTGGCCCGAGCGGGCGGCTGGGGTAAACTTGCCGCCCTTTCCAGCCACTCTTTATCGGCGGGCCCTGTTGCTCCTTGCCGGTGAACCATTTCCCACGGGAGGAACCATGCGCATAGCCGAGTTTGATCGGGACGAGGTACTGCGAAATGCCATGGAAGCGTTTCGCGCCAAGGGATATGCCAAAACCACCATGCAGGAGCTGGTGGCTGCCACCGGCCTGCACCCGGGCAGCATTTACGGCGCCTTTGGTAACAAGCGAGGCCTGCTGCTGGCTGCGGTGGATCACTATGTCGAGGGCAAACGCACCCTGCGCCGCTCATTGCTCGACAACCCGAGCCCGCTGGCGGGCCTTGCGGCCTATCTCGACCGGATTGTGGGGGAGGCGCTCTGCGGCTCCTGTCTGGTGACCCGCACCATGATGGAGCTGAGCGAGCAGGATGAGGAGCTGACCCAGCGGGTCAAGGGGATCTATGGCGAGCTGGAGCAGGATCTGGCCGAGTTGCTGACACAGGCGCAGGCCAAGGGTGAGCTGGCCCCGGATAGCAATATCCATACCCTCACCGCCTTGCTGCTGATCAACCTGCAAGGGCTGGTCACTTTCGCCCAGTGCCGCCCCGATCGCCCCCTGCTCGACGACGTAGTCGCCCAGCTGATGCGGGCCCTGCGGGCGTAACGCGATACCGCAGAAATAACAGTGGCTCCCTCGGGAGCCACTGTTGTTTGCGGGAGGGTTACCTCGGCCCCACCAGTTCCTGCATCAAATCTTTCAGCCATACCAGTGCGGGCTGCTGCGCGTGAACAGGGTGCCAGACGCAGTTGAGGTGGTAGTCGGGCACGTCTTCGGGCAGCGGCAGGCTTTTCAGCGGCCAGTGGGTGGCGAGCAGCTCGGCTACCATGCTGGGCAGTACCAAGAGGTGATCGCTCTGGCTGACGATGGCGGCGGCGGACATATAGCTCTGGCTGTTGACCGAGATGGTGCGGCTAAAGCCCTGACTCTTCAGATAGCGGTCGAGGCTCGCCTCCGAGGTACCGAGCGGCGAGTGGAACACATGGGGCATGGCGATCAGCTGCTGCAAGGTGATGCGCTCCTGCCATTGGGAGGGGTCATCCTCGGCGTCGGCGGGGGCCGATTTGGCAATCGGCAGATCGGCGCGCACCAGCCCGGCCAGCGGCTCGGTGAGCCAGGTCTCTTTGCCCAGATACCCCGGCACCTGCATGTACTCGTCAAACCCCAGCACCAGATCGATCTCGCCGCTTGCCAGCTCGGCTTCGGGCAGGGTGTCGCGCAGGATGCGGATCTCGATGGTGACCCCCGGCGCCAGCCGTCTGAGCCGCTGAATAAGCGGCGGGATCAGCACGCACTCCACGTAATCTGTGGTGCAGAGCACGAAGCGCCGCTTCGACTGGCTCGGCTCGAACTCTTCTTCCTCGGTGAGCTGCTGCTCCAGCAGCCGCAGCGCCTGCTGCACCCCGAGATGCAACCGCTGGGCGCGCGGGGTCGGCAGCATCCCCTGCGGGGTGCGCACCAAGAGCGGGTCGCCGAGAAAGGTGCGCAGCCGGTTAAGGGAGTGGCTCATGGCGGGCTGGCTGATAAAAAGCGCCTCGGCGGCTCGGGTGACGCTCCCTTGCGTCATCAGGGCGTCAAAGGCGAGCAGCAGATTGAGGTCGAGCTGGTGCAGTTTCATGGGGGGGATTATTCGCCGTGTTTATGGGACAATCCATCCTATTCATTTGATGGATGGGGGCGCAACGTCTTAATCTGCGACCCACTCTTATTTTTCCGGGTTCCCGCGCCGCATCGGGCGTAAACGGGGGCCTCAATCCATGCAAGGAGCCTTGCGATGAGCATCAAGACCATTAACTCCACGCCGGCCGCCGACGGCTTCACCATGCCTGCCGAGTGGGCGCACCAGCAGGCCGTCTGGATGATCTGGCCGTTTCGCCCGGACAACTGGCGCGTAGCCGGTCGCTTCGCGCAAGAGACCTTCGCCAAGGTGGCCGATGCCATCGGTGGCGCGACTCCGGTCTTTATGGGGGTGCCAGCCCAGTTTATGGAGCAGGCCCGCGCCATCATGCCCGCCCACGTCACTCTGGTTGAAATGAACAGCGATGACTGCTGGGCCCGCGATACCGGCCCGACCATTGTGACCAACGCTGCCGGCGAGTGCCGTGGGGTGGATTGGGGCTTCAACGCCTGGGGCGGTCACAAGGGCGGTCTCTACTACCCGTGGAATCAGGATGAAGAGGTCGCTGCCCAGATGCTGGCCCAGCACGGCATGGCTCGCTACGATGCGCCGCTGATTCTGGAAGGGGGCTCCATCCACGTCGATGGTGAAGGCACCTGCCTGACCACCGCCGAGTGCCTGCTCAACGAAAACCGCAACCCGCACCTGACCAAAGAGCAGATCGAAGCTTACTTACGCGACTATCTGGGCGTCACCAGCTTTATCTGGCTGGACGAAGGCGTCTACATGGATGAAACCGACGGCCACATCGACAACATGTGCTGCTTCGTGCGTCCGGGTGAAGTGGCCCTGCACTGGACTGACGACCAGAACGATCCCCAGTACGCCCGCTCCGTGGCCGCCCTCAAGGTGCTGGAAGCGGCGGTCGATGCCAAGGGTCGCAAGTTGAAAGTGTGGAAGCTGCCCCAGCCGGGCCCGCTGTTCTGCACTGAAGAGGAGTCTGCCGGTGTCGAGAGCGGCAGCGGTGTGCCGCGCGAGGCCGAGGGCCGTCTGGCCGGTTCTTACGTGAACTTCCTCATCACCAACGATCGCATCGTCTACCCGCTGCTGGATGCCGCCACCGATGGCGAAGCCCAGCGCATTCTGGAAGAGATCTTCCCGGAGCACACCGTGATCGGCGTGCCGGCTCGCGAGATCCTGCTGGGCGGTGGCAATATTCACTGCATTACTCAGCAAATCCCCTCAGGGAAATAAGAACCTGTTCCAAGCCAGCTGAGGTTGGTACTCAAGACCCCACGCCGTGGGGTTTTGTCCCTTGAGATAAGGGTGGTCGGGCGTTGTAGCGGCTGCGATCACTCTGAAGCGATTAGCTGCGATATGGCTGCGTTAACCGATATCGCACACAGTCACCCTTTTACAGGAGATCCCCATGATCGAAGTGACCGAGGTTTCCATTGCCGAGCTGCGTGCCGCGCTCGAATCAGGCCGCACCACAGCGGTCGAACTGGTCAAGGCCTATCTGGCCCGTATCGAGGCCTACAACGGCCCCGAGACTGCCACCAAACTCAACGCCGTGGTGGTCGCCAATCCCGATGCGCTGAAAGAGGCCCAGGCTTCCGATGCCCGCCGCGCCCGTGGCGAGACTCTGGGGCCGCTCGACGGCATCCCCTACACCGCCAAAGACAGCTATTTGGTCAAGGGGCTGACCGCTGCCTCCGGCAGCCCGGCCTTCAAGGATCTGGTGGCCCAGCGCGATGCCTTTACCGTTGAGCGCCTGCGCGCCGCCGGTGCCATCTGCCTCGGCAAAACCAATATGCCGCCGATGGCCAATGGTGGCATGCAGCGCGGCGTCTATGGCCGTGCCGAGAGCCCCTACAACGCCGACTACCTGACCGCGCCGTTTGCTTCCGGCTCTTCCAACGGGGCCGGTACTGCCACCGCCGCCAGCTTCTCTGCCTTCGGTCTGGCGGAAGAGACCTGGTCGAGCGGCCGTGGCCCAGCCTCCAACAACGGCCTGTGTGCCTACACCCCGTCCCGTGGCGTCATCTCGGTGCGCGGCAACTGGCCGCTGACCCCGACCATGGATGTGGTGGTGCCCTATGCCCGCACCATGAACGACCTGCTGGAAGTGCTCGACGTAGTAGTGGCCGACGATGCCGATACCCGTGGCGATCTGTGGCGCATGCAGCCCTGGGTGCAGCTGCCCAAGGCTTCTGAAGTGCGTCCGGCTTCCTATCTGGAGCTGGCTGCCAAGCCCGATGCCCTCAAGGGCAAGCGCCTCGGCGTGCCGCGCATGTTTATCAACAAGGATGAACTGGCTGGCACCAGCGAAAACCCCGGTATCGGCGGCCCGACCGGTCAGCGCATCCATACCCGCGAGACCGTGATCTCGCTGTGGGAGCAGGCTCGTCAGGCGCTGGAAGCCGCTGGCGCAGAAGTCATCGAAGTGGACTTCCCGCTGGTCTCCAACTGCGAAGGGGACCGACCCGGCGCGCCGACCGTGTTCAATCGCGGCATCGTGAGCTCGGAGTTTCTCAACGACGAGCTGTGGGAGCTCTCCGGCTGGGCGTTTGACGACTTCCTGCGCGCCAACGGCGATCCCAAGTTGAACAAGCTGGCCGATGTCGATGGGCCGAAGATCTTCCCCCACGATCCGGGCACATTGCCGAACCGCGAGGGCGATCTGGCGGCGGGCATGGACGAGTACGTCAATATGGCCAAGCGTGGCCTGAAATCCTGGGACGAGATCGTCACAGTGCCGGATGGCCTGCGCGGTCTGGAAAAGACCCGCAAGCTGGACCTGGAAGACTGGATGGACGGGCTCAAGCTCGACGCCGTGCTGTTCCCGACCGTCGCCGACGTCGCCCCGGCTGATGCGGATGTGAATCCGGCCTCCGCCGATATCGCCTGGAGCAACGGCACCTGGGTTGCCAACGGCAACCTCGCCATTCGCCACCTCGGTGTGCCGACCGTCACCGTCCCCATGGGTGTGATGGCCGATATCGGTATGCCGGTGGGCCTGACCTTCGCCGGTCGCGCCTATGACGACAACAACCTGCTGCGCTTTGCCTCGGCCTTTGAATCCACCGGCAGCAAGCGTATGGTGCCGCCGCGGACGCCGCCGCTGGGGTAAATATCCCGAATTGGTCTAGCGATAATAATAAAAGCCACCCGTTATTCGGGTGGTTTTTTATTTTTCGTAGTCATCAGGATCATAAGACGACTCTTGAAGAATGATCTCGGCGTCGTCCATATCTAAAGATATTAGGGAATCAATAAATTCAATGTCGTCTACTGTGGCGCGAGCAACAAGTTCATCTTCATAATTTAGGCTCACATCGACGAAAGTTTTCTCTTTGTGATTGATATGTAATCTATCGGTGACTATAAAAACATATTCTCTGTCTTCAGGATCCCACGGAGAGTTTTCATAATTTGCAGCTGAATATTCTGCACTCACAGAAATTTCAATTTCCAATTCGTAGGTCGCCCTATGTTGGCTAACTTCTATAAGGTTTTTGTTGATTACGCTTACTTGGTTAATAATAATACGTTCGATATCGACATCTAAGTAATAGCTGCTATCCGGATAAAACTCCATATCTGAAAGTTTAGCGTGAATGGTTTTTATAATTTCGGGTTCAAGTCTGGTGAACACCTTATCCGCAAAAGATACCGGCTTGCTTAATTCAGCTTCATTTCTTATAACTAAGTCAATTAGATCATCTACGGTTTTTAGATGAAAAATATTTTCATATTGCTCTGCATATGCCTTCATATCTCCATCGCAACTAATTACATAAAGTAGATGCTCTCTTTCCTCACTTACTTTTCGCACAGCTTCTAAAGCAAATGCATCAGGAAACTCATTCTTTTTGTTTTCTCCACAGAAAGGTGGAAGACTATTGAAGTAATTTTCAAAAACAATTGATGCATCAACAATGTTTATTGGGACAATCTCAGCATTACTAATCGCTAGAAATTTATCAAATGCATCCATCAGAATATTGTTAATGTCATCTTCTTTTATGGCTGAAAAAATTCCATGACAATCAAGAGTGGGAGTGTTTCTGAGAATCATCGCCTCCTTCTGAGCCTTTTTTATGGTGCCGGCAGCTTTTTTTGCTTTCTCTTTTAGGTGTTTTTTAACCTCCTGAATTGTTATTTCGGTTGTCAGTAAGTGTAGTTTTCTTTTTTCTAAGAAACCGCAGAGCTGATCCAATTTATGAGAGTCAAATTGAAAGTTTTTGTTTTCGAATGCTGACGTGTCAATGAAAATAAGCCTGCTTTGTAGTTCCATCGCCATAAGTGATCAAATTGTCTGCCTAAGAGTAAATTTAGATTGATTTTTTCTGTCTTAATAGTCAATTAAAAAAAGCTAAACCTTGTCCTCTTTAGAGGGTTGCATGTTCGAATAGCGAAGCGTATTCGGACGATCGCGAATAGGTCGTGGCTGAGAAGCCGCTGAAATCCGGAGTTTCCTGCCTGTCTTGCCATGACTCGGTGTGCTGCGGTAAACGGACGATTACGCTGCGCTAATCGACCCTACATGATGAGGCTTATTGTTACCTCCCCCTCATCCCCAGCCCTTCTCCCCTTGTTTGTGATCAAGAGAGGGAGAAGGGAGCAAAACGGTTCAGCTGACTGTGCTTTACGTGCGAGGTACGGGTGGGGGTGGGAGTTTGGAATTGGCACGGGCCATCCCCTCTCCCTTGGGAGAGGGTTAGGGTGAGGGCCGCTATCTGTGTTGCAGGTTCGAATAGCGCAGCGTATTCGGACGTTCGCGAACAGGAGGTCGTTGCCGATTTTTCCGGACTTTCCCCTGACTTCCCCCTGACTTCACTCAGACTTCACACAACCTCATTTTCCCCTCACAAATCCCCCGTATCTTCTGCCCACTGCTTAAAAGGCCCGGCTTGCCACAGGGGTGGCGAGGGGACGGTTGGTTCGAGGGAGCAAGATGATGAAAGGTTGGATGAAGTGCACATTGGCCGGGGCCGTGGTGCTGATGGCGAGTTTCTGGGGCGGCAGCGTGCGGGCGGCGGGGATCTCCCTCAAGCAGGTGAGCGGCCCTGTCTATGTGGTGGAGGACAACTACTACGTCAAAGAGAACTCCATGGTCTATTTCGGGGCCAAGGGGGTGACTGTGGTGGGGGCGACCTGGACGCCGGATACCGCCCGTGAGCTGCATAAGCTCATTAAACGGGTCAGCAGCAAGCCGGTGCTGGAGGTGATCAACACCAACTACCACACCGATCGGGCGGGTGGTAATGCCTACTGGAAGTCCATCGGGGCCAAGGTGGTGGCGACGCGCCAGACCCGGGATCTGATGAAGAGCGACTGGGCCGAGATTGTCGCCTTTACCCGCAAGGGGCTGCCGGAGTACCCGGATCTGCCGCTGGTGCTGCCCAACGTGGTGCACGATGGCGACTTCAAGCTGCAAGATGGCAAGGTGCGTGCCTTCTACGCGGGCCCGGCCCATACGCCGGACGGCATTTTTGTCTACTTCCCCGACGAGCAGGTGCTCTATGGCAACTGCATCCTCAAGGAGAAGCTGGGCAACCTGAGCTTTGCCAATGTGAAGGCCTATCCGCAGACTATCGAGCGGCTCAAAGCGATGAAGTTGCCGATCAAGACGGTGATTGGCGGTCACGACTCGCCGCTGCACGGCCCCGAGCTGATTGATCACTACGAGGAGCTGATCAAGGCGGCGCCACAGTCATAACGGCTGCGCGACAGACTGGTAGCAAGCCTTGCCATCGCAGCAATCAGCAGCCATAACGGCACACCACAAAACGCCCGCTTTCAGGAAATAAGCGGGCCTTTTGCGTTTGCGGTTTTTTTGGTGGCTGTGAGTGCGTGGCATTAACGCTGTTCAAGGGGGGTGGGCTTTCATAAGATGGCCCTCTCTCTTTTTCCTGAAAGTTATCCATTTTCGTTATGCAATACGCCTCTCTCGCGCGCCTCAAGCAGGCCTTTATCACCGGGATGTGGGCCTCGCTGGTCAGCATCGTTATCGGCTTCGCCTTCAAGGTGTGGCTGGCGCAGTGGGTCGCCAAGGGGGAGCTGGCGCTGTTCAACAGCGTGGTCGATTTGATCTCCCTCTCTTTTATCCTGATGACAGGTTTTCGCTCCTCCATGGTGGTGAGCTACTCCCAGACCAAAAACGATCGGGACATCATCAATATCTTTCGCTACTTCCTCATCGGTATCGTGCTGCTCACCTGGGGGGCGGTGATCCCCTATATCAAGCACGGGCTCCATATCCGTGTGGAGTATCTGCAACTGGTGGGGGTCATCTTCGGGCTGGGGCTCAAGGTCTACTTCACCAATCTGGTGGCCATGTACCGGATGTATCAGCTCTCCAACCGGGTCACCTGGCTGGAGCCGCTGGCCAACGGCCTGTTGTTTATGGCCTGCTATTTCGGACTGGGGATGGATGCGCTCGCCTCGCTCTTCTACGGGCTGACCTTCTCATCGCTCGCCATCGCCGGTTATATGTATGTTTCGCGGCGCCGGGCCATCGCCACCAGGCCGCTCGCCAAGGTGGCGCTCGGCCCCGAGATGGTGAGCTATGTGAAGAAGAGCTTTACCGCCTCGCTGGAGGCGGGGGCCAGCATCCTGATGATCTACATCACTGTGCTGCTCACCATCCGCCACTTCAGCCTCGACGAGCTGGGGGATTTTCAGGTGGTGGTGCGCCCCATCTTCACCTATATGACCACCTTGTTCGTCTTCCCCATCTACCGCTTTGTGCTGCCTGAGCTGGCGGTCAATCTGCGCAATGGCGATCACCGCCAGATCAGGATGATCCGGCGCTGGATCTTCCGTCTCTCCGCCATCGTCAGTCTGGCCTTCTTTGGCTTGATGCTGCTGGCGGGCAAACCGCTGGTGCTGTTGTTCTTCCCCGCCGACTACGTGGGGGCTGTGCCGGTACTGTTCCACTTCTCCATCTTCTTTATCTTTATGATGCTCAATGGCTATCAGCTCGCCTACATCAAAGCCCACGGTTACTTTACCCAGAGCCTGCTGATCCGGCTGGCGGGCATAGTGGCGCTGGTCGCCGCCTACTATCTGGTGGCCGAGTTCACTGCCAACGTGGTGGCGATTATCGTGGCGTTGGGCCTCGGCTATATGGTGATGTTTATCCTCTCGACCCTGGCAGAGCGGCAGATCCTGCGTACCCTGCCACCCGAGCTTGCGACTGCGCCCTAGCTGTCGCCGCGAGTGTGCGCGGTATCTGTGGGCTGAAGGGGTTGGCAGGGGAGGATGGGTTGAAGCGACCAAACAAAGAGAACGCCCGATCGGGCGTTCTCTTTTTATAGGGCTTGCAGCCCCGCTGTTGCCCCTTTATGGCAGACGGGGCGTAGCGGACATCGGTATAAGCTGGAGTTGGGTCATTTCAGGAAAACCCATAAATCCTGCTTATAGTGAGCCCGTTTGTCGCTGCGCCCCTGAACGGCGGTAAAAGCGGCCGCACAGGGGCTTGTTCCGGCTTGCAGGGATGAGATTGCAAGGATTGGGTCGAAGGGATTGGGGCGGGCCGTTAGCGCCGCCCCTTGCCACCCTTGTTGCCAGCGAGGGCCTGCTTTCTGGCACGCTGTTTCTGGGCCGCCTTGCTGTTGCGGCGCGGCTCGGGCTCGAAGCGGGTGAGATCCGGCTCAAAGCCGGGGAACCACTGCTGGGGCAAACGGGTGTCGAGCACCGCTTCCACCTTCTCCAGCAGTGGCGCATCTTCCGGGCTGAACAGGGTGATGGCGAGCCCCTTGTTGCCGGCGCGACCGGTGCGACCGATGCGGTGGACGTAATCCTCTGCCACAAACGGGAATTCGAGGTTAATCACGTAGTTGAGATCCGTGATATCGAGGCCGCGGGCCGCCACGTCGGTGGCGACCAGCGCCTGTAGGGTGCCGGCGCGAAACTCCAGCAGCACTTTCTCCCGCGCGCTTTGCGACAGGTCGCCGTGGAAGGCCAGCGCATTGATGCCCGCCTTGCCAAGCTGCTGGGCCAGCTTGTCGGCCCCCTGCCGGGTGCGGCTGAAGATCAGCGCCGGAGCCCACCCCTTCACTTTCAGCATATGTTCGACCAGCGCCAGCTTGCGATCGCTATCCACCGTGTAGACCCGCTGCTCCACCTCGGCTGCCGTGGTATTGCGCGGCGCCACCTCGATAAGCGCCGGGTCGCGCAGCAGCACCTTGCTCAAGGCAAACAGGTTGTCATCGCAGGTGGCAGAGAAGAGCAGGGTCTGGCGATCCGCCGGGATCTGTTTGAGCAGCGCCTTGATCTCGTCCATAAAGCCCATGTCGAGCATGCGGTCAGCCTCGTCAAACACCAGATGGCGCAGCGCCGCCAGACTCAACGCCCCCTGTCGCAGATGGTCGAGCAGGCGGCCCGGGGTGGCGATCAGGATATCCACCCCGGCTTGAAGCGCCTCTACCTGCGCCGCGATACTCACCCCGCCGTAGACCTGGGTGCTGGTGAGGCCAGTCCCCTGACCGTAGCGCGCGACACTCTCGGCGACCTGCACCGCCAGCTCGCGGGTTGGCACCAGCACCAGCGCGCGGATCGGGCGGGGCTCTGCCTGTGGCTGCTGCAGCAGCTGCTCCAGCAGTGGCAGCACGAAGGCGGCGGTCTTGCCGGTGCCGGTCTGGGCGCCCGCCATCAGATCGCGCCCCGCCAGAATGACGGGGATGGCGCTGGCCTGCACCGGAGTCGGCGCGGCGTAGCCCAGTTCGGTCAGGGTCTGCTGCAAGCGGGGGGAGAGGGCCAGTTCGGCAAAGGAGGCTGTGGACATAGGGGCACCAGTCGGGGTTATCGCGGCCTGCGGCCACGATGCTGTGAGTGATCGTGGCCGCGATGGTAACAGATAGAGGGGGAGTGGCAGAAGGCGGGCCAGCTTAGCTGGCGGTTTCGCCGTCGGGGTTGCGGATCAGGTGGATCTGCTGGCCATCGTAGCTGGCGATATTGTGTTTGCCCTGCTGCTTGACGTGATAGAGCAGCTCGTCGGCCAGATGCACCGCCTCGGCCACCGACAGGTAGTCGCGAATGCGGATTACGCCGGCCGAGAAGGTGATGGGGGTGGGCAGCTCGGGGATACCCAATGGGCGATCCAGCAGGCGGCCAGCGGAGTGGATCATCATCTCGTCATCCTCCATCCCCTTGAACAGCACGATAAACTCCTCGCCGCCCCAGCGGATGGCGCTGTCCACCTTGCGGATATTGCTTCTGAGATGGCGGGCAAAGGCGACCAGTGCCAGATCACCGACGCCATGGCCATAGGTGTCGTTGATCGACTTGAAGTTGTCGATATCGAGGATCATCAGGTAGTCGTGCTCATGGAGCAGACTCTGGCAGAGCACATCTCTGCGTGGCAGCCGGGTCAGGTGGTCGGTGTGCGCCAGGGTGCGCAGCCGCAGGTAGATCTGCTTCCAGGCCACCATGCCCATCAACAGCACGATGAGATAGACCTTGAAGGCCGCACTTTGCAGGGCCAGCTTGACGAAATCGACCCAGCTGTAGGACCACTTCAGATAGAGATCATCCCCCGCTTTGGTGCGCATAAAGGGTTTGCTCAGGCAGAGATGCCTCGGGCGGCAGGGCTCGGCGGCTTCAAACGATATGTTGGTGCGGGTCGGGTTGATGGTGTCGAAGGGTCGCAGCACATCGTTAAATGCTTCATCGACGGCGATATCGATACCGAGCAGTCCGTATTTGTAACCGCCGCGCCCCGACTGATGGATGAAGGGGAAGTACATCACTATGGTGTTGCGCATGCTGAAGCTGTCGATCTCGATATCGGAGACAAAGGCTTCATCGGTGCTGCACAAGGGGCGGCCGGGCGCAAAGCTGGCGCAACCGAAGTAGTGATACCAGGCGGGCAGTGTCATCAGATCCACCTTGATCGGCGCCAGTCTGGCGGGCAGCACATTGTTGTCGGCCACCATGCCGATCAGCCGGTAGTCATTCCAGATGGTGTAGATATTGATCACCTCCGAATAAGAGAGGGCATAGCGGAAGGTGTTGAGGATATTGGCTGCCGGGTATTGCAGCGGAATATCGGCAAAGCGGTATTTGCTTTTGAGGTCATACCCGTAGAGATAGTCGCTGCCGACGCTATTCGGGGGCGGTGGCTGATCGAGCAGATGGTGCTGTGCCAGATAGCTGGTAATGTTCTCCACCTTGAGGATCTTGGCTCGCTGGTAGAAGACCTCGAACACGTTCTTCTGTCTGGCGGTGATGAGATCCATGTCGTGCTGGATAGTGAGATAGGTGTAGTAGAAGACAGTGCCCAGCCCGGTCAGGGCGAGCAGGGCCAATCCGGCCACTTTGATGATGAACTGGCGAGCAAACGCCGGTGGCCAGCGCAAGGCTGGGAGGTTACCTGAAAATAAGGTCATAGGTGTCTGGTTAGAGTACCGATAGGGGCGCGGGCGCCATACGGGCAAAGTATACGCGAAGGAAATCCCGACAGGATCCACCGACAAACCTTGCCAGAAGCTGAAGCCCTCACCACTTATTTATCCCTACTCCACGATCAGCACGCTCTCGCTGGCCAGATGGTGCAGCCACTCCCTGACGATCAGCAGCACGGCGGCAAAGTACTCGTCACGGGGTAGCTGGTTGGCGGAGAGAGGATCCCCTTCCGCCATCGCGGCCAGCTGGCCAAAGGCTTGCTCCACCAGATCCCGGTCGAGCTGGTTGTCCCCCAGCACTTCGGCCAGTGATGGTTGACTGCGCAGGGTCAGCTGCAAGCCGGGCGGGATCTGCGGGGCGATGCGCATCAGCTCATCCTCCACCACCATGATGGCCCGCTCCAGTTCGAGCGGGGTGGGCGGCGCGTGGCGAAACGGTCCGGGTTGGATGGCGTGGGTGCCAAAGGCCAGCGGGTAGTGTGACGGGGCCGCATTTGGCTGGCTCAGCCAGAGCTGACTGCTCTGTTCACCAATCTCCAGCAGCAGGGTCATCATCTCCGGTACGGGTTGTGTCATGGTGCTGAGCTCCTGTATTGTAAACGTTTTCCCATTCCGCCTTTGATACCCCTGCTGTCGCCGTTTGGCGAGCACAATTTCTGCGAGTCGTCCCTCACTTTGTTGCAAACCCCTTGCAAAAAAATTCATTGGTGGCAGTCTGGATGTCTAAATGGCTTTCGCCGTTTCGTTATCCTCAGATGATTCAGGAGTTCAGATATGGATATTCGCACCGCTCCCCGTGCCATCGCGCTCGCTCTAATGCTGGCAAGCGGCATCGCCGCCGCCAACGAAGCGCTGGTGATCCAGACCGATTTCGGCCTCAAAGATGGCGCCGTGTCGGCCATGAAGGGGGTTGCCTTCGGGGTGGACCGCACTCTGCCGCTCTATGACCTGACCCACGAGATCCCGGCTTACAACATTTGGGAAGCTTCCTACCGCCTCTACCAGACCCTGCAGTATTGGCCCAAGGGCACCGTGTTTGTCAGCGTGGTTGATCCCGGTGTCGGCACCGAGCGCAAGTCAGTAGTGCTCAAGACCAGGAGCGGCCACTACATCGTGACCCCGGACAACGGCACCCTGACCCTGGTGGCCGAACACTTCGGCATCGAGGCTGTGCGCCAGATTGATGAGAAACTCAACCGCCTCAAGGGCTCCGAGAAGTCCTACACCTTCCATGGCCGCGATGTGTACGCCTATACCGGCGCGCGGCTCGCTTCCGGCGCCATCAGCTACGAGCAGGTCGGCCCGCTGCTGCCCGCCGAAGTGGTTAAGATCCCCTATCAGCCTGCAGTAGCCGAGAAAGATGGCACCCTCAAGGGCACCATCCCGATCCTCGATGTGCAATACGGCAACGTCTGGACCAATATCGACGATGCCCTGCTTACCAAGGTGGGGATCAACAAGGGGGATAACGCCTGCATCAAGATCCGCGAAGGGGATGTGGTCAAATATGACGGCAAGGCCCCTTACGTCAGCAGCTTCGGCGATGTGCCGGAAGGTCAGCCGCTGGTATACCTCAACAGTCTGCTGCAGGTCTCGGTGGCGCTGAACATGGACAGCTTTGCCGCCAAGCATCAGGTGCAATCCGGTGCCAACTGGCATATCAGCCTGAAGAAGTGCTCCTGACCCGCACATATATAAGTAGAAATAGAAACAGCAACGGGCGCTTCGGCGCCCGTTTTGTTCTCTGGTAATAAAGAAAGGGATCAGAACTCGTTGGAGAGCGCCTTGTACCCTTTGACCAGATCGATATTGGTGTGAGCCACGTCTTCGGAGAACTCGGCGGCATCTACCGAAACCCGCGGGATATGGGTCAGATCGCTCTGCTGGTTGATGCGGGTGGTGGAGGGGACGTAGAACTCCGGCGGCAGATCGCAGCCGTCGATCACCGAGTTGTGGCGCACCACGGCACCATCGCCGATATGGCAGTTGAACAGCACGCTGTTGAAGCCGATAAAGACCCGGTTCCCCACTTCACACGGCCCGTGCACGATGGAGCGGTGGGCGATGGAGCTGTATTCGCCAATGGTGACGGCGGCGCCGGATTTGGAGTGGATCACCACCCCATCCTGGATGTTGGAGTTGGCGCCGATGACGATGGGCTCCATTTCGCCGTTGGCATCTACCTCGTCGGCGCGGATCACCGCATAGGGGCCGACAAAGACATTCTCTTTGATGATCACCTTGCCGCAGATGATGGCGGTCTTGTCGATATAGGCGGATTCGTCGATGACAGGCAGGTGGCCGGAGGGATTCTTGCGGATCATGTTACATCCTGTGGTTGCCAAGAGGGATTATCTGGTGGTGGACGAGGAGCCTACCGGTCGGTCAGCTTACCCCTGCTCGCCCTTTGGTGAAACCCCTGACTGGTCTGACCCTTGTCGCGCGGCGTCTCAGCATGGCTGTTTCCCGCCGCCAGAATATGGGAGCATGGCTGTCATCCCGAGTCGCGTAAGGTGGACATATAAAGATGAAGAAGATGATTGCCCTGCTGGCGGGTGGTTTGTTGCTCTCCTCGGCCGCACAGGCCAAAGGGGAGGCGGGGGCGTTTGACTATTACGCCATGGCGCTCTCCTGGTCGCCCGAGCATTGCGCCGTCAAACCGGCGGATCGGGACCAGTGTTCCCGCAAGCTGGGGTTCGTGCTACACGGGCTCTGGCCCCAGTACGATCGCGGTTACCCCAGCAACTGCACCCGCGAACGGCTCAATCCCGATATGGAGAGCGAGTTTGCCGACCTCTACCCCAGCCGTTTCCTCTATCGCCATGAGTGGGAGAAGCACGGTACCTGCTCCGGCTTGAGCCAGCAGGACTTTCATCAGCTGGCAAGCGATCTGCGCCAGAAGGTGAAGATCCCGGCGGCCTATCAATCCCCGGAGGAGCCGCTGCGCAAAACCAGTTTCCAGCTCAAGGCCGATCTGGCGAGCGCCAACGAGTGGCTGGCTCCCGACAACATCACGGTGGCTTGCGCCGATGGTGGCCGCTTCCTGCGGGAGATCTACATCTGCGTCAATAAAGAGGGGACAGATGCGGTCACCTGCTCCGCCGAGATGCAAAAGCGCGAGCGCCGCTCCTGCGGTCAGCCGGATTTCCTGCTGCGCAGCGTGCGTTAAGCCTCCACTCTCTTCATCAGGCCCCTTGCGGGCCTGATGTGTAACCACAGCTATCGGAAAGGAGTCTGACAGATGGATGGCAACAACCGGTTTGGCCCGACAGAGCGGGCAATGCTGCTCGGCGTGAAAGGGGTTGGGCCGACCGTTATCAGGCGGCTCGAACAGCTGGGCTACCATACCTTGGCCGGATTGGCAGAGGCCGACACCACCCATATCGTCCAGCTGGTGGCCAGCATGCTGGGCTCGACCTGTTGGCAGAACAGCCCGCAGGCCCGCAGTGCCATCGACGGCGCCATTGCGCTGGCCCGCGCGCATCTGGTGGCGGACGCTGCAAAAGGGGTGAATGGATGAGCCTCTTTAGCGAACTTGGGATGCGTTATCCCATTATTCAGGCACCGATGGCCGGTGTGCAGGGAAGCGGTCTGGCGCTGGCCGTGACCGGGGTGGGTTGCTTGGGCTCCTTGCCTGCCGCCATGCTCACATCAGCGGAGCTGCGCGGCGAACTGGAGCGACTTGCCCAAAGCGGGCTTGGGCCATTTAACATCAACTTCTTCTGCCACCTGCAACGGGAACCGGATCCCGTTGCACTGGCCCGCTGGCAGCAGCGCCTTGCTCCCTACTACGCCGAGTTAAGCCTACTTCCCCCAGCGGTCACGACGGCGCCAAGCCGTGCACCTTTCAATAAGGATCATGCCGCCATGTTGGCCGAGTTCAGACCGGCGGTGGTCAGCTTTCACTTCGGCTTGCCCGCGCCTGAGCTGCTTGTCCAAGTGAAGGCTGCGGGGGCCAAGGTATTTGCCAGTGCCACAACGGTTGCGGAAGCCGTATGGCTCGCTCAACACGGCGCCGATGCCATCATCGCTCAGGGATTGGAGGCGGGCGGTCATCGCGGTCATTTCCTCTCCGATGATCTCGCCTTGCAGCAGAGCACCTTGACCCTGCTGGCGCAGATCCTCGCGGTGACCGATCTGCCGGTGATTGCCGCTGGCGGTATCGTCGATGGCAAGGGGATCGCCAACGCGCTGGCAATGGGGGCGAGCGCCGTGCAGATGGGCACCGCCTTTCTCTGCTGCCATGAAGCGACCACCTCGGCGCTGCATCGCGCTGTCCTCCACTCGCCCCAAGGCCAGCAGACGGCACTGACCAATCTGTTCAGTGGCCGTCCGGCGCGGGGCATCGTCAACCGTCTGATGCGTGAGCTGGGCCCGTTCTCGGATCTTGCCCCTCACTTCCCCTATGCCAGTGGCGCACTGGCACCGCTGAGTGCCGCCGCCGAGAAGGCGGGGGACAGTGGCTTCTCTCCGCTCTGGGCTGGCCAGAATGTATCGGGTTGCAGGGATCTTCCTGCCAGCGAGCTGATAGCGTGCTGGGTCAAAGAGGCTGGATTGGGATAAGCACTGCTATATACGCCTCTTTATATAGAAGCGGCCGTTGGTGCAGTGCGTCGGACGCGACGGTGTTGCGATGATGGATGAGTGCCTGTTCCCTTGTGAGGCGCTTATCCGGAGACAAAACCCCGCACCTCACCCACTCCTGTGGATAAGTCTGTATAAAGGCTGTGTATTGATATGAATAACCAAGGGGTTGCACTTTTTTGCAATTTTATTGCGGCAAAGCCTTGCCAATGTGAGCTGGATCTCTATAATGCGCCACATCGACAGGGCAAGCGGCAACGCAAACAACTTCGTCGATAACCTCGAAAAGCCTTTGAAAATAAGGCTTGACTCGAGAAGGCGGTTGAGTAGAATTCCACTCCCGCAGCAACACA